>JBHELK010000073.1:0-9801 GCA_046263085.1 Actinomycetota bacterium | reverse complement strand
CAATCCGGACTTCAGTGGGCGTACGGCTCCTCCGGGGGGGTGGAAGAGGAGCCGTGAGAAGGCGCAGGGCGGAGAGTGGGTTTCTGCGCCGCGCCTATTCTACCCAATGCGCTGTAGGTGAAACGCGCGGAATTCCCTCTGCGGCCCGAAACTTTCCCCCCGAGGACCCTGCCGGTGCCTTCGCCTACCATGGCTCCGATGGAAGCCGCCTTCTTCGACCTGGACAAGACGATCATCTCCAAGTCGAGCTCGCTCGCCCTGACCCGGCCGATGTACCGGGCCGGGCTCGTCTCGCGGTCCATGCTCCTTCGGGGGGCCTACGCCCAGCTGGTCTACCTCCTGCTCGGGGCCGACGAGAGCCGGATGGACCGGGCCAAGGAGGCCATGACCGCCCTGTCCAAGGGGTGGGAGAAGACCCAGGTCGAGGAGCTGGTGCGGGAGGTCCTGATCGACCTCATCGATCCCTACGTCTACCAGGAGGCGCTGGATCTCATGGCCCTGCACCGGGCCCTCGGCCGCCGCGTGTTCATCGTGTCCTCCTCTCCCGAGGAGGTGGTCAAGCCCCTCGCCGAGCACTTCGGGGTGACCGACGTCATCGCCACCCGGGCCGAGGTGGAGGAGGGGCGCTATACCGGCAGCCTGGAGCGGTACGTCTACGCGGAGGGCAAGGCCGAGGCCATCCTCGAGACCGCCAGGGATCGGGGCATCGACCTCGATGCCTCCTTCGCGTATTCCGACTCGATGACCGATCTGCCCATGCTCGAGGTGGTCGGCAACCCGGTGGCCGTGAACCCCGATCGCGACCTGCGGCGGGAGGCCGAGAAACGCGACTGGCAGATCCGCCAGTTCCGCCGGCCGGTCAGGCTGCGCACGCGCCTGGCGGCGTCCATCCCCCGCCCCTCGCCGGTCGCCGGCATCGCGGCGGGTGCGGCCGTCGCTCTGCTCTTCGCGTGGGTCTACCTGCGCCCCCGCCTGCGCCGCCTCGGCTGATCCCGCTTGCTCGGTGTTTGCCCCAAGGGGACGGCGAGGAGGAGAATCGCCTCGGCCACCTTCGGGTAGCCACGAAGGGAGCAGAACCCACGTGCGGCCTGCCGCGGGAGGCATGCTCGGGCCTCGCTGAGCGAACGCCCGGCGGTACCCGAGCGGATGAGGGAGCACGCTTTGGTAGCTGCTCCCTTCGTTTCGTCCCCTCGCTAGCTCCCCCTGCGGACGCGCTGCGTGAGCCGGTCGGTCAGCCGCTCGGCCCGGCGGGCGGCGTCGTCGAGGAGCCCCACGGACACGGCGCCCGTGATGGCCAGCAGCTCCCGCTCGATCTCGGCGTCGGCGAGTCGCTGGGGCGGCAGGCCGGAGAGGAGGTCGTCGAGAGTCTCGACGGCGCGCTCCAGCCGGTCGGCCGGGTCGTCGTCGTCACGGCCCCTGCGCCAGTCCTCGAGCGAGGTCACGGTTCCCATGGCCGAACCATAGCGGGGGGGGGTGACAAATTTGGGATTTCGGGCCTCTCACCTGCGGTTCTCTACAATCCCCCGGATGAACGCCGCCGCTGAGGCCCTCGCCCGGCTGCTCGCCGCCCTCACCTACGGGGAGCGGTGCGCGGCCGCCCGGGCCCGGGGCATCATCCGCTTCGCCCCCGACGGCAGGGCCCGCGAGGAACAGACGCGCGTGGCCGAGCGGGAAGAGGACAACTGCGCCCTGATGGAGGCGCGGCTGGCCGAGCTGGGCTCCATGGACGACGCCGAGCGCTTCAAGCCCTTCTTCGACTCCTTCTTCGAGCGCACGGAGCCCTCCGACTGGATCGAGGCCCAGGCCTGGCACTACGTCGGCGACGCCCTGGTCTCGGACTTCGCGGAGGTCCTGATCGAGGTCCTCGATCCGGTGTCCGCGCAGATCATCCGCCGGACGCTGGGGGACCGCCAGGACCAGGAGACGTTCGCGCTCGACGAGCTGAAGCGGGTGATGGAGGCCGACCCCGGGGCGACCGAGCGCATCGCGGCCTTCTCCCGCAAGATCGCCGGCGAGGCGCTCACGCAGACCCGCCACGCCATGACGGAGACACTCGTGCTCTTCGACCTGCTGGGCGGGGACGAGGCGGAGAAGGCGCTCGTGCTTCGCCTCCTCGAGGGTCACCGGGCCCGCCTCGACCGGCTCGGCGTCGATCCGCTGGATCCCGAGACGGGCGACTGATCCAGGAATATCCCCCGGGCAAATCCTCCTCTTTGGTGATTGTTCGGTCACGCGGACCCGCGTAGTCTTCGCCGAGCCACGAAGGACCGCCGGTTCTCCGAGGCCCATCCCCAGCTCCCCCTCGCTTGGCTTGCGACGCCTTCCCCTGGAGGCTGTGATGCAGGACGTAGCGAAGATCGTGCTGGCGGTGGAGTCCGAGGCGCTCGCGCAGGACGTCATCGATTTCCTGGACCGTTCCACCGGCGCGCGTGTCGTCGACACCGTGCGCGATCCCGACGCCGTTGCGGAGGTCGTCGAGCGGGAGCGGCCCGACGCCGTGATCGGATCGCCCTTCCTCATCCCGGAGGGAGCGCTCAACGGTAGCCCGCTCCTCGCCGTCGACACGGAGGAGACGGTGCGCGTCCTCCGCCGAGCGGTGGACGCCGGCGCCCGGGGATTCTTCGTCTGGCCCTCCGATCGAGCCGCGCTCGCCACGGCCGCATCCGACGCGTCGAGCGCGGCGCCGGCGGGGGTCACCCGGTCCGCGAGGATCGTCGCGGTCTACGGGCCGCGAGGCGGTGTGGGCACGACGTTCGTGGCCACGCATCTCGCCGCCGCGCTGGCGTCACTCCAGAAGCAGACGTTCCTGGTCGACGCCGACCTCGCATTCGGCGAGGTGGCGTGGGCCCTCGGGGTTCCGCCGGACGCCGGGGCGCGAACGCTCGCCGATCTGGCACCCCTCGGCGACGAGATCTCGGAGGATCACATCCGAGACGTGTCCTGGCCGCACGCCAGCGGCCTGCGGGCCCTGCTGGCGCCGGCGGGGGGAGCGGAGTTCGGCGGGAAGCACGTCGGCGGCGTGGTGTCCGCGGCGGCGCGGTCCTCCGACGCGGTCGTGGTGCACCTCCCTCGCTCGCTGGACGTGCTCCGGAGCGAGCTCGTGCTCACTGCCTCGGCGCTCCTCGTTGTCGTCAGCCTGGACGTGTCGGCGTTCCGGGCGGCGAAGCGAGCCATCGAGTCGCTCGATCCGTCGGTCTCCTGGGAGATCGTCGTGAATCGCGCTCGGCGTGGGCTGATCACGGTGGGCGACGTCGAGCGCGTCTTCGGCAAACCTCCGATCTGCGTGTTGCCGCGCGACCGGAGCGTGGTGGTGGCACA
Organism: Actinomycetota bacterium; assembly: GCA_046263085.1. Taxonomy (GTDB): domain Bacteria; phylum Actinomycetota; class UBA4738; order UBA4738; family JACQTL01; genus JBHELK01. The sequence continues at coordinate 6,483 of JBHELK010000073.1, read as the reverse complement.
GGACCGTGGTGAACTCGTCCCGTCGAGGACGCGTCTCGGCCGGGCCGTGCGTCGTCTTGCCTCGACCTTGCTGGAGGAGGCGGCGTGAGCGACCTCCCCGATCGGCAGCCGGATCGTCTCGCCGCCGTGAAGCGGATGCTGCACGCCCGACTGCTGTCGCGGATGGACACGCGCGCGCTCGGCGCGGCGGCGCCGTCCGAGCGCCGGTTGCGCGTCCGCGAGGAAGCGCTGGCCATCCTCCGCGAGGAGGCCCACATCCTTCCCCGCTCCGCCCTGGCCAGGGTGGTCAACGAGGTTTCAGATCGTGTCGTCGGTCTCGGTCCTATCGAACCGCTGCTGCGGGACCCGGAGGTCACCGAGGTGATGGTGAACGGGGCCGACGACGTCTACGTGGAGCGAGAGGGGCGGATCGAGAGGGTGGAGAGCGGCCTGTTCGAGGGGGAGGAGGCCGTCCTTCACGTGATCGAGCGGATCCTGGGTCCTCTGGGGTTACGAGCCGACGAGTCGTGCCCGTTCGTGGACGCCCGGCTTCGTGATGGCAGCAGGGTCCATGTGATCCTTCCGCCCCTCTCGCTCTGCGGTCCGGTGCTCACCATCAGGAAGTTCTCCTACCTGCCGTACACGCCGGACGACCTGGTCCGGCTGGGGTCGATGTCGAGCCGGATGGTCCGCTTCCTCGCGTCCTGTGTCCGGGGCCGCGCGAACATCGTCATCTCCGGCGGCGCGAGCTCGGGGAAGACCACCCTCCTGAATGTGCTCGCGTCGTTCATCCCGGACGAGGAACGATTGGTCACGATCGAGGACGCCGCTGAGCTGCGCCTCGGAAAGCCGCACGTCGTCGGACTCGAGTCCCGCCCGCCGAACGTCGAGGGTCGGGGCGAGGTGAGCGTGCGGGACCTAGTCCGCAACGCGCTTCGGATGCGCCCCGACCGGATCATCGTGGGCGAGGTCCGGGGTGGGGAGGCCCTCGACATGCTGCAGGCCATGAACACCGGCCACGAGGGCTCGCTCTCCACCGGCCACGCGAACTCCCCGCGTCACCTGCTGTGGCGTCTCGAGACCATGGCGCTCATGTCCGACGTCGACCTGCCGCTCGTGCATCTTCGGGAGCAGATCGCGTCGGCGGTCGACGTCGTCGTGCACATGGCGCGGTTGCCCGGGGGAAAGAGGGTCGCTTTCCAGGTCTCGGCGGTCGACGGTCTGCACGACGGCAAACCCATCGTGAACGAGGTGTTCGCGTACCGGCCTCGCGTCGGACCCGACGGGTCGTTCGCGGCGACGGGTGCGGTCCCGAAGGTGGTCGGTGTCCTGCGCGACCGGGGCGAAGCCGTCCCGGACGACCTCTTCCGAGCGGGTGTCGACGACACCGGAGGATCGGTGGCCCAAGACGACGACCTGGTGATCGCCGGATGAGGGCGGCCGCCGCCGCCGCTGCTCTGCTGTTCGTGAGCGCGGGGTTGTGGCAGGCGGCCGTTCGAAGGGCGCGCCACGACCGCGTCCTGCGGATCGCGCTCGGCGGCCCGGCGTCGTCGGACGCCCGGCCGGCCAGGCTCCCGAGACGCCTGGTGCGGGCGGCGCGCGTCGTCCTCGTCTCGGGAGGCATCGTGGCGGGGGCGCTCCTGGTCGCGGGTCCGCCCGGCGCCGGCCTCGGGCTCGTGGCGTGCGTCGCGGCCCCCCGGATGCTGCGCCGGCGGCGCAGGATCGCGGCGGAGGCGGCGCTCGAATCGCAGCTTGTCGGAGCGGTGTCCGGCATCGGTGCGGCCCTGCGCGCCGGTCGATCGCTGTCACAGGCCGTTCGCTTCGCGCACCGGGAAGCCGTGGCGCCGCTCAGGCAGGCACTCGGTGACGTCCTCGAGCGGGAGGAGCTCGGGGTGCCGCTCGACGCCTCCCTCCGCGACTGGGAGGCCGCGGCCTCGAGCGAGGACGTGCGCCTCGTGGCCGGCGTGCTTCGTCTCCGGATCGGAGCCGGCCTTCCGCAGGTGCTCGATCAGGTTGGAGAGACACTTCGCTCGCGACAGACTGCCCGTCGCGAGCTCCGATCGCTCACGGCCCAGGCCCGACTCTCGGGCATGATCCTGGCGTTCCTGCCCATCGGGTTCTTCCTGTTCCTGTCCGCGACGTCTCGCAAGGACATGGAGGCCGCATACGGAACGCCCCTGGGCGTGGCCGCCATCGCCGGAGGCCTCGTCCTCCAGGTGCTCGCGTTCGTCTGGATCAGACGTCTCGTCTCCGTGGAGATGGCGTGATGGGGACGCTCGCGGGCGTGCTCGCTGCGCTGTCGATGGGGTCCGTTCTGCTGTCGGGCGCCACCCGCGTGGACCCCGCCGTGCTGCGGCTCTTCGCGCCGCAGTCGCCGTCCAGAGCTCCGTGGAGCGGCTCGACACGCCTGCTCTCCGGGGTCGCCGCGATGGGCGGGTTCCGTCGCATCGCGCGTCTCGATCGACTAGAGGAGCGGATCGCCACGTCCGGGACGTCCCTCTCGCTGGTCGACCTCCTGGCCATCAAGGCCTGCTCGAGCGTCGCCATCCTGGCCCTGCTGGTGGTGGTCCACCCACAGCTCGTCGCGGTGGCCGTTCTGGCAGCCGGGGGAGCCTTCATCGCGCCGGACGCCATGGTGATGCGCGTGGCGCGCGGTCGTTCGCGCCGGATCGACGCCGAGATCCCGCAGTTCCTCGATCTCCTCGCCGCATCGTCCTCGGCCGGTCTCGCCGCTCCGGCCGCGATCCGGCGAGCGACGTCCGGGCTGCGCGGGCCGCTCGCCGACGAGCTCCACTCGGCCTCGAGAGCAGTGGAGGCCGGCGCGAGATGGCGCGACGAGCTCCGCGCCCTCGCGGGCCGTCTCGGGCTCCCCGACCTCGGCATCGCCGTGGCGGTCGTGGGCCGGAGCGAGCAGCTCGGGAGCTCGCTGGCCGAGGAGCTTCGCCGGGTCGCCTCGGAGGTTCGCGAGGCTCGGCGGGCCCGGGCCACGGAGCGGGCTCGAACCGCCCCCGTCAAGATGTTGTTCCCCCTCGTGTTCATGGTGCTTCCGGCATTCCTCCTCCTCACGGTGGTGCCCGTGTTGATCGCGACCGTTCGGTCGCTCGACTGAGGAGGTGGCAATGGCTCTGCGTCTGTATGTGAGGGTCCGATCGCTCCTGCAAAGGGAGGTCGGACAGACGACCGCCGAGTACGCGCTGGTGATCCTGGCGGCCGTGGCGGTCGCGGTCGTCCTGATCGCCTGGGCGAGGTCGACGGACAAGCTCCCCGCGTTCTTCGACAAGATCATCGATCAGGTGTCGGGGAGCGGCGAGTAACGTCCATGCGACGCCGGCGGGAGCGGGGCTCGGCCTCGGTCGAGTTCGCGCTCGTCCTTCCCATCGTGCTGGTGCTCACGCTGGCCGTCGTCCAGGTCGGCCTCGTCGTCCGGGACGACATCGTGCTGGTGAGCGCGGCGCGGGCCGGTGCGCGGGAGGCGGCGGTCACCGACGACGACGAGCGCGTGCGTTCCGCGGTGGATTCCGCCGCGGCCGCGCTCGACGTGGATCGGATCGACGTCACGATCTCGCGCGCCGGCCGGGGTGGCCCGGCGGACGTGAAGCTCACCTATCCCGAGCGGCTTCGCGTGCCGTTCGTGGCGTGGTTGTTTCCGTCCGCCATCACGCTGCACGCGGCGTCCACGATGCGACAGGAGTTCGGGTGAGCCCGCCGCGCGTCGCTGCCCCACGCGGAGGATCAGAGCGCGAGCGCGGGTCGATCTCGGTTGTCGCGGCCGGTGTGATGGTGGTGATCGTCGTGCTGGCGCTGGCGTCGGCCGACCTGGCCAGGGTGATGTCGGTCGCGGCGAAGGCGCAGTCGGCGGCCGACGCCGCCGCGCTGGCCGCGGCTCAGGAGCTCGTCGTCCCCACCTCCGGAACGTCTCCGGAGGGCTCGGCCGCCGAGTACGCGGGGCGGAACGGAGCGGCGCTCGTGTCGTGCGACTGCGAGGCTGGAGCGCAGGAGGCAGTCGTCGTGGTCAGCGTCGCCGTCGGAAGGCTGCTGCTGTTCGGAAGCGGGCGTGAGGTCACCGCCAGGGCTCGCGCCGTGGTCGATCGGGACGGGAGCTACGCCCGCTGCAGCACGCGCTGCGTCCGCCCGTCGTCCACGCCCTCCTCGCCGAAGCAGTAGACGGCGTAGGCCGCGCGGATCACGTGCTGCGCCACGTTGCGGACGTGGATGCCGCCGGGTGTCATGCCCTTCTCCGCCCCGCGGTGGGCGTGGCCGTGCAGGATGAGATCGGCGCCCGCCCGGTCCACGGCCTCGGCCAGCAGGTAGCTCCCGAGGAACGCGTAGATCTCCGGCGGCTCACCGAGCAACGTCTCCTTGACCGGCGCGTAGTGCAGGAGCGCCACGCGATGGTCGGCCTGCAGCGAGCCGAGAACCTCCTCGAGCCTCACCGACACGTCCTTCGTGTGGCGGACGAAGGCCTTCATCTCGGGCTCGCCGAAGTCGGTGGCGCACTTGCCGGCGAACCCGCCGCCGAACCCCTTCACGCCCGCCACGCCGAGGGTTCCGCCGTCGAGCTCGAGCACCGTGCCCTCGCCCTCGAGCACTCGGATGCCTCCGCCCTCGAGGACACCCACCACCTCGTCGGGGCGGTCGGAGTGATGGTCGTGATTCCCCAACACCGCGATCACGGGCACGGGGGCATCGCGGAGCTCCTCGGCCAGCACCGAGGCCTCCTCGGGCAGGCCCACCTTCGTGAGGTCGCCGGCCAGGAGCAGCACGTCGGCCTGCTCCCCGAGATGCTCGAGCTGCGGGCGGAGCGTCCCGGCCGAGTCCAGCCCGAAGTGCAGGTCGCCGGCGGCGGCCACCCGGATCATGTGCGCACCACCGAGCTCCTCACGGCAGCGTCTCCACCTGGGTCGGCTCCTCCAACGACGGTGCTCGCGTCTCGTTCACCACGTCGTGATCGGGCAGCAACTCGGCGAGCATCTCGTCGATGGCGTCACGCCGCTCCTGCGTGGCCACATCGCCGGTCAGGAAGACGCGCCGCCCGTACACCTTGACCTTCACCTCCAGCTCCGCGACCCGCTCGTCGTGCGCCAGCGCCTCGCGCACCCGCTGAACGAGATAGTGCGGCGGCTCCTCTTCCGATGCGGGTGGGGCCGTGTTCTCAGGTGTCCCGGTCACGTGACTCTCCCTCGATCGGCTGCGTGCTCTGCACCGTGTCGATGAGCTCGCGAACGATGCGATCCGGGACCACCAGGTCGTTGGACTGCGCGTACAGCAGGAGCGCCAGGATCCTGCGGGCGCCGACCCTGGCCCGCTGCAACAGGTAGTCCCAGTCCAGGTCGGTGCGGGCGATGATCCCCAGCGCGTCGTGCCAGTACCTCGGCGTCGCCTCCTCGTGCGCGATGGCCTTCATCACGATGATGTCCTCCGCCGATGCGAGCGGGAGCTTCATCCCGTCGACCTCGCGCACCTCGCGGCGCTCCTGCATCTCCTCATCGAGATAGATCCCGCCGGAGGACTGGAAGAGCACGTCGACGATCACACCATTCTTCAGGCCCTTGTACAGCCAGTGCTCGTAGGTCTCCTCCGTGGCGAATCCCGCGCCGGCCAGCGCCTGGAGCGCCCGCTTCGCATCGTGGGTGCGGACCAGGACGTCGATGTCCTGCGTGTACCGCGGCCGGCCCCACACCGCCGACGCCACGCCCCCGATCACCAGGAACGGGATGTCCTCCCGTTCCAGCGAGCCGATGACGTCCTTCAGCACGTCGAGGAACACGGGTTCGTCGACGGTCTGCTTCTCGAAGGTCGGCGGAGCCGCGTCCGGTCCGGGCTCTGCCTCCGGCAGCGAGAGCGCTTCGAGTCTCTCGGCCATGTGGGCGTTCCCCTCTCAGGTCGCTGGTGCCTGACCGATCAGGTCCTACCCGGCGCGGGCCCCGGTCAAGCGGGCGCGCGCACGCCGGGGCTACGCGATCTTCGCCTCGCGTTCCGCGCTGGCCTGGTCCTTGATGCAGAAACGCGCGGCGGGGATGGCCTGCAGCCGCTGCTCGGGGATCTTGCGTCCGCAGGCCTCGCAGGTCCCGAATGTGCCCTCGTCGAGACGGTGGAAGGCGCGCTCCACGTCGGCCAGCTCGGCCTCCACGTTGTTGCGGATCGACATGTCCTTCTCCAGCTCGAACGTCTCGCTGCCGACGTCGGCCGGGTGCTCGTCCGCCAGCGAGCCCTCGCTGAAGGTCTCCCCCTCGCCGGTGACACCTGCCGTCTCCTCCTGCAGCGCACTCATGATCTGCTGCAGGCGCTCACGCTCTTCGGTGAGGAGCTTGCGGGCCGTCCTCTTGTCCATGATCGCGTCCCTTCTGTCTCGAACGGGCGCGGGGCGCTTCCTGACCGGTCCTTCGACCGGGCCGTAGGGATACCCGGCGCGAAACGGACGCAAACGCGATGCGTTGCGGCGCAGCACGATGGCAAACGCTGCGTCACGAGACCCGGGGTGGACTCCGGGGAGCTCGCCGGAGA
>JBHELK010000072.1:0-26679 GCA_046263085.1 Actinomycetota bacterium | reverse complement strand
GGGCGCGTCAAGGCCCGGCTGTTCGCATCCGAGCAGCTCGGGATCAGCGAGGATCCCGCGACCGGCTCCGCGGCAGGCCCGCTCGGCGCCTACCTTTCGAGACATCGACTGGCCGGCATGCCGGGCACACTCCGTATCCGGCAGGGCGAGGAGATGGGCCGCCCCAGCGAGTTGCACGTGGACGTGCGGGAAACATCGGGCGGGTCATTCGAGGTCTGGGTTGAGGGTGGGGCCGTGATCCTCGGGCGGGGCACCTTCTTCCTCTAGGGGGTCAGCATCCCCTCCTGCGTGGGGGAGGAGATGGGGCATTCTTCGCGAATCGATAGGGAGCACGCCACGACGAGAGGGTGAGGCGATCAAGACGGTGCGCTCCCGGTTCCGGATCCTTCTTGTCGTCAGCGCGGTGCTCGCGATGCCGTTCCCGGGCGCGCCCAGGGCTTCGGCGGACCCCGGACCCTGCGCCGCCATCCCTCTGATCGACGACCATTGCGAGCGGTGGGTGGGAACCACCGAAGGCGGGGCGCTGGTGCGGACGGTCGCCAGCCCGGATGGATCGACCGTGTTCGCCACCGGGGCCGTTCTGGACAGCAACGACTCCGAGGACGTCCTCACGGCGGCCTACCGGGCCGCGACGGGCGAGCTGTTGTGGCGAGCGACGTACGGAGGTGCGAACGCCCAGCAGGCGCAGGCCATCGCCGTGAGCCCCGACGGGCGCCATGTGTATGTCGCCGGCTGGACGCAGGTGAACAACGGCAGCTTCTTCGGCGGCTACCACGGCGTCGTCGTCTCCTACGATGCGGGGAGTGGCACCGAGCGGTGGGCCACGGTCTACACGAGCCCCGATCAACGGGATGAGAACCCCTGGGGCATCGCCGTGGGGCCGTCCGTCGACGCCACCGGGCACACGGTCGACCCGGAGACCGTCTACGTGAGCGGCGTCGAACAGCTCCCGTCGCAGACGGAGGGCGATCCGCGCGACGCGAACTTCGTCGCCGTTGCGTTCGACGGCGCGACCGGTGCGGTGCGGTGGCGCTCGCTCTACGACGGGCCGGCGCACGAGTGGGATTACGGGTACGAGATCGCGCGATCACCGGATGGGCGCTTCGTCTACCTGAGCGGGACGAGCGAGACGTCCGTGCCGGATCCCAACGACTACACCGGCGACATGACCGTGGTGGCCTTCGACGCCGCGAGCGGCGAACGCCGGTGGGTGAGCCGGTACGTGGGCCCGGAGCACCGGGCCGGCATGGCGTTGGGGATCGCGGTGAGCCCCGATGCGAACGTGGTCGCCGTGACCGGCATGACCCAGCAGGGCCAGGGCGCCGGGCTCACGACCGTCAACCCGCACCCGTTCAGGACGACCGTGTACGTCACGGCGGCCTTCGACGCCAGGACCGGTGAGCCGCTGTGGAGCACGCAGCACGTGGGCTCCCGTGGCCCGGATCAGATCCCCGACTACTACAACGATCCCGGCCTGAACACCACGGTCTTCGTCAACGGCATGGGCGATCAGTCGAATGGGCTGGCCTTCGCACCGGACGGCTCGACGCTCTACGTGGCCGGGACGGTCCGCAACTTCCCGAACGGGACCGACTACGGCACGATCGCCTACGACCCGGCGACCGGACGCGAGCGATGGACGGCGATCTACGACGGCCCATCCCATCGATTCGACTACGCCCAGGCGCTCGCGGTGAGCCCCGACGGATCGCGGATCTACGTGACGGGCGAGAGCGCGTGGTGGGGGCTGTTCCAGTTCGACTTCGCCGGCGAGTCGTTCGGTTACGCCGCGGATGACGTGGCCACGGTCGCCTACGACGCCGCCGGGAAGCAGGTCTGGGTGGCCAGGTACGACGGGCCGGGCAGGCACTCGGACGCGGGGATCGACCTGGCGGCGACCTCCTCGGGGGTGTTCGTGGCGGGGCTCGTCGCCGACGGCTCCGACCCCGTCGTCACGAGGCACGACGATGCCGCCGTGCTCGCCTACGACGTCTGATCATCACGAGCCCCTAGCGAAGCTCCCTCGGCAGCGATTGTGGCGGAGGGCAGAGTGCCGGCCAGGGATCGCGACGGGCGATCAACGCGGGGGCGGTTCGGAGCGTGAACTCGCCCGGATCAACACGCTCGAGATCCTTCCAGGGCACGGGAAACGAGACGGGGGCGCCGGGACGGGCGCGGGGGGAGTACACGGCCACGACGTGCGCGCCCATGCCGACCCGGGTGAAGTCGAGATAGACGCGCTCACCCCTCGTCGCGCGTTTCACGTCGGTCGTCACGAGCGACGGCTCCCGCTCCGCCACCCGCTCCGCGATCATGGCGCCCGCTCTGCGCACGACGTCGTAGCCGTAGCGCCGCTGCAGCGGCACGTACACGTGGACGCCCTTCGAGCCCGACGTCTTCGCGCACCCGGGCAGGCGCAGCTCCTCGAGGACCTCGTTCGTGACGAGCGCCGTGCGCACCGCCAGGTCGAACCGACCCTCGGGAGGGTCGACGTCGAGGACGAGCCAGTCCGGTCTCTCGAGCCGGTCCACCCGCGAGATCCAGGGGTGCAGCTCGATCGATGCAAGGTTGCCGAGCCACAGGAGCGTCCTGGGGTCGTTGCAGAGCACATACGCGACGTCGCGCTTCGCGCTCTCCGCGGGCAGCGTGATCGTGCGGACCCACTCCGGCGTCCCCTTCGGCGCGTTCTTCTGATAGAAGGTCTCGCCCTCGATGCCGTTCGGGTAGCGCTTCACGGTGAGCGGCCGGCCGCGGACGTGGGGGAGGAGCGCCGGCGAGACGGCCCGGTAGTACTCGAAGAGCTCGCCCTTCGTGATGCCCTCGTCGGGCCAGAACACCTTGTCCGGGTTCGTGAGCGTGACGGCGGATGCCACGCCCGGGTCATGCCCCGGAGCGCACCCCTACAATCCAAGCGCGGGGCGTGGCGCAGCTTGGTTAGCGCGCGGCGTTTGGGACGCCGAGGTCGCCGGTTCGAATCCGGCCGCCCCGACCCACCAGGTCGAGCCCGCGTTTCCCATCCGCCCGTCCCGGGCACCACCCCACTGAGCAAGGGGGTGAGCGAGTGAGCAGCTCACAGACCGACGACGCCAGGAGATGGACCGGCGATGTCCCGGCGCACGGCGACGTCGACGAGTTCCGCATGTGGGTCGTGTGGGGCGTCGGCAGGCCGCCTGACGACGAGGAGGGCATCGACGTGACCTCGACCGAGACCGGACACGAGCTCGCGGAGGTCATCGCCGAGCAGCACGACGAGGAGTGGGGCGAGCGCGACGACGGCTGGGTGGTCTTCGTCGAGGCAGACGAGGACCAGGTCGACGAGTTCGTCCTGGACAACGACTCCGTCCACGGCTACGCGCCGTACCTGATCGAGGCTGACACGACAACAGGCGCCGTGCCCGCCGGCATGGAAGGCGTCCTCAGGGGCGACCACGTGAAGCGCCGTCCCTTCGGCGCCGGCAGACCCAGCTAGCTCCCTACGGGAGCAGGGTGATGAAGAAGTCGATCTTGTTCCCGGACCGCCGGTTGTGTGACTTCACGTCCCCTCGGACGTTGCTGTACTTCTGGGTCCCGCCGGTGACGGCGAACCAGTCGGTGCTCCGGTCGAATCCGACCGAGCCGGCGAGCTGGATGTTCCCGTCCGCGGTGACGAGGGTCCCGACGCATTCGCCGCGTTCGGGCGCGACCGATGTGCACGAGGCCCGGAACGCCCCGGCCTTGTGGCCGTCACGGGCGATCGGCCCGGCGAAGTAGGAGACGTCACCCGGAGCGGGCGCCTGCCCGTTCACGAACGCATTGGTGTGCTGGATCGTCCACGCGAAGTGGATCTTCTGCGTCGCGGTGATGCCCTGACCGCCTGCGGCGATGGCGACGCCCGCAGCGGTGAGCCCGACCGCGAGCACGGCCAGGGCCGCGAGAGCTTTCCTCATGATGTCCCCCCTCGTGAACGTCGAGCCACGCTAGCCGGGGCCCAACAGACGGGTCAAGTGGTGTTACGCCGCGACCCTGGCGACCTCGCCGACGACGTCGCCCAGAACCTTCTTGGCGTCGCCGAAGAGCATCATCGTCTTGTCCTGGTAATAGAGCTCGTTCTCGATGCCGGCGAACCCCGGGTTCATGCTTCGCTTGATCACCATCACCGTCTGCGCGTGATCGACGTTCAGGATCGGCATGCCGTAGATGGGACTCGACTGGACGGTGCGCGCGGCGGGGTTGGTCACGTCGTTCGCGCCGACCACGAGCGCCACGTCGGCCCGCGCGAACTCCGAGTTGATCGAGTCCATGTCGTAGATCTGGTCGTAGGGGACCTCGGCCTCGGCGAGCAGCACGTTCATGTGGCCGGGCATCCGACCGGCCACGGGGTGGATCGCGTACTTCACATCGACCCCTCGCTTGGCGAGCTCGTCGGCGAGCTCCCGTGCCTTGTGCTGCGCCTGCGCCACCGCCAGGCCGTACCCCGGCACGATGATCACCGAGCGGGCCGCGTCGAGGATCATCGCCGCCTCCTCCGGCGACCCGGAGCGGACCGGCCGCTCCTCGATCTCCCCGGCCGGCCCCGTCTGCACCTGGCCGAACGCACCGAAGAGCACGTTCGTGAAGGAGCGGTTCATGGCGCGGCACATGATCACGGAGAGCAGGAACCCACTCGATCCGTCGAGGGCGCCGGCGATGATCAACACCTTGTTGTTCAACACGAACCCGAGGGCGGCTCCGGACAGCCCCGCATAGGCGTTCAGGATGGAGATGACCGTCGGCATGTCGGCGCCGCCGATCGGGATGATCAGGAACACCCCGAACACGAGCGCCAGCACGGCAAGGATCGGGAAGAGCGCCTCATGCGACGGGCTCAGCACGAGCACGACCACGATGGCCAGCGCCCCTCCGAGGACCGACAGGTTCACCACGTTCTGGCCCCGGTACACGATGGGCCTCGTGGGGATGAGCTCCTGGAGCTTGCCGAACGCCATGAGCGATCCCGTGAAGGTGAGGTAGCCGAGCAACACCTCCACCCCCAACACCGCCATCTTGAACGGCCGGAGGTCGGGGGACTCCAGGTAGAACTCCGCCGTGCCCACCAGCGCGGCCGCGAGGGCGCCGAATGCATGGGAGAGCGCGATCCGCTGGGGCATCGCCGTCATGGGCATGAAGATGGCCATCAGCGCGCCGATCGTGGATCCGACGACGAGCGCCACGGCGATCCACTCGAAGGCCACGATCTCCGACTTCAGCAGCGTGGCGACGACGGCCACGAGCATCCCGAGCTCACCCGTCCGGATGCCGCGCCGCGCCGTGGTGGGGGCGCTCATCCAGCGCAACGCGAGTACGAAACAGGCCCCGGCGACCAGGTACGCGAAGTCGACCCCCGCTCGGCTCACTGCACCGGTTCCTTCCGCGTGTCGGCGGGCGCCTCCTTGGGCGCGCGGTCCCCCCGACGGCGGAACATCTTCAGCATGCGGTCGGTGATCATGAAGCCGCCCACGACGTTGATGGTTGACGCGGTCACCGCGAACGTACCGAGCGCCGTCGCCAGGAAGCCACGATCCGCTCCCGCCAGCACCAGAGACCCGACCAGCGCGATGCCGGAGATCGCGTTCGTCAGGGACATCAGTGGCGTGTGGAGCAGGGAGGGAACGCGGCGGATCACCTCGAAGCCGAGGAAGGTGGCCAGGACGAACACGTAGAGACCGATCTCGACACGGTTCAGCATCAGGCGGTGGCCTCCGCCGATCGCCCGGGGGCTTGTCCCCCAGGTTCCAGCCCCCCGAGCGCCTCGAGGACCCGCGTGCACACCACGTTGCCACCGCGCGTGACGAGTGTCCCGTCGACGATCTCGTCCTCGAGGTTCGGCTCGGCGCCATCGCGAAACACGTGCAGGACGAAGTTGGCGAGGTTCTTCGCGTACATCTGGCTCGCGTGGAAGGGTGCCTCGGCCGGCAGGTTCGTCGGGCCGAAGATCCGCACCCCGTGCTCCAGGACCTCCTCGTCCGGCTTCGAGAGCTCGCAGTTCCCGCCCTGCTCGGCCGCCATGTCGACGATCACCGCCCCGGGTTGCATGCCGCGGACCATCTCCGCCGTCACGATCACCGGGGCCCTCTTCCCCTGCACCTGCGCCGTCGTGATGACCGCGTCGCTCCCAGCGACCACCCGAGCCATGAGCTCACGTTGTTTGCGCAGGAACTCCTCGTCCATCTCCTTCGCGTAGCCTCCCGCCGCCTCGGCCTCGTCGGTCTCCAGCTCGAGCTCGACGAACTTGGCCCCGAGCGACTGCACCTGTTCTTTCACCGCCGGACGCACGTCGTACGCCTCCACGACCGCCCCCAGACGCCGGGCCGTGGCGATCGCCTGCAGCCCGGCCACGCCCGCCCCGATAACGAGGACTCGAGCCGGCGCGATCGTGCCGGCCGCCGTCGTGAGCATGGGGAACATCTTCGGCATCGACTCCGCGGCCAGGAGCACGGCCCGGTAGCCGCCCACCGTGGCCTGCGACGAGAGGGCGTCCATCGACTGCGCTCTGGTGATGCGCGGCATGAGCTCGATCGAGAACGACGTGACGCCCGTAGGGGCGAGGTCCCGGGCCGCCTCGGGCGCGCCGAGGGGGTTCGCGAACCCCATCAGCCCCTGGCCGCTTCGCAGGAGCTCCAGGTCCTCGCGTCCCGTCTTGGGGTTCGCGCCGTACGTCCTGACCTGCAGCACGACGTCGGCCCCGAACGCGTCGCCGCGGGAACCGGCGGTCGCACCCTTCTCCGCGTAGGCCTCGTCGGGGAATCCGGCGCGCTCGCCCGCGCCCGTCTCGACGACGAGCTCGAAGCCGGCCTGGACCAACGGCACCGCCGCGGCGGGCGTCATGGCCACGCGCGTCTCGCCGGGGAAGGTCTCCCGGGGGACGCCGATCCGCAGGTGCTGCTCCGGCCGCTCGATAGCGCCGGAGGGTAGCGCGACTAGGAGAAGAGAGCGACGAGGTCGCCGTGGAGCGCCCCGTTCGTGGTGAGCGCCGAGCCGTGATCCACGAGCGGCCCCCCGTCGAGCGCGCTCATGCGCCCGCCCGCCTCCTCGACGATCGGCTGCAGCGCGGCCCAGTCCCACGTCCGCAGCGACGGTTCCAGCATGGCGTCCGCCGAGCCCCGGGCCACGAGCGCGTGCCCCCAGAAGTCCCCGAAGGACCGTGTGCGGTACGACCGCGCCGCCAGGCTCCGGTACCGGTCGGCGAGCGGACCGGTCACCCAGTCCTTCGTGCCGCTGGAACAGACCGAGGCCTCGGCGAGCTCGGTCACCTCGGAGACGGCGATGCGCTCGCCGTTCATCGTCGCCCCCGAGCCGATCGCCGCCGCGTAGCGCTCACCGAGGGCCGGCGCTCCGATCACGCCCACCACCGGGCGCCCCTCGTCCATCAGGGCCACCAGGGTGGCCCAGATCTGGATCCCGGCGGTGAAGTTCTTCGTGCCGTCGATGGGGTCGATCACCCAGACCCGCCCGGATTCCCCGACGAGCCCCTCCTCCTCGCCGAGGACGGCGTCGCCGGGGAACCGTTTCCCGAGCGCCTCGCGGATGGCCGCCTCGATCTCGAGGTCGGCCTGCGTCACGGGAGTCTTGTCGGCCTTCTGCTCCACCCGGAACTCCCCTCGGAAGTACCGCATGCCGATCTCCGCGGCCTGGTCCGCAACCTCGCCGGCGAACGCGAGCTCCGCCTCGTACACGTAGCGGACGATAGCGCGCTCGCTCCGCTACGCTCGTCGCGAGATGCCGAGCACGATCGAGGAGACCGGGCAGCACCGGGTGCGACTCACCGTCGAGGTCCCGGCGGATCAGTTCGCGCAGGACCTCGACAAGACGTACCGGCGGGTCAGTGGGCAGATCAAGGTGCCGGGGTTCCGCAAGGGTCACATCCCCCGCAAGATCATCGACGCGCAGCTCGGCCCGGGCGCGGTGCTCCGCGAGTACCTGGAGGACGCCGTGCCGATCTACTACCGCCAGGCGATCCGCGAGCAGGACCTCGCGCCGATCGCCGAACCCGAGATCGAGGTCGAGAAGGCCGAGGAGGGCCAGACGCTCGTGTTCACGGCCGACGTCGAGATCAGGCCGAGGCTCGACCTTCAGAACTACAAGGGTGTGAAGGTCGATCGGCCGAGCAACGAGGTATCGGACGCCGACGTCGAGGAGTACCTCGACCGGCTGCGCGACCGCTTCGCCGAGCTCGAGGTCGTCGGTCATCCGGCCCGCCGCGGCGACTTCGTGGTGGCCGACATCCACGCGTCGGTGCACGACAAGGAGATCCCGGAAGCCTCGCGCCAGGAGTACCTGTACGAGGTGGGGTCGCAGGAGCTCGTGCCGGAGCTGGATCAGGAGCTGGAGGGCAAACGCAAGGGCGAGATCCTCCAGTTCAACGCGAAGCTCTCCGGCACGTTCGCCCCCGAGGTCGCCGACCAGGAGGTCTCGTTCCGCGTCCTGGTGAAGGAGATCAAGGCGAAGAAGCTGCCGGCTGCGGACGACGAGTTCGCGAAGACGTCGTCGGAGTTCGACACGATCGATGAGCTGCGGGCCGACGTCCGCGAGAAGCTCGGCGAGCTCAAGGAGCGCCAGGTCGACGCCGAGCTCCGCGAGCTCGTGCTGCAGCAGCTCGTCGACCGCGTCGTCGTGGAGCTGCCGGAACGGCTCGTGGACCACGAGATCGAGCATCGCGTCGAGCAGGCCAAGGAGCGTGCCGAGCGCATCGGCATGACGCTCGAGCAGGTGTTGGAGGCCCAGGGATGGGACGAGCTGCGGCTGCGCAGCGACGCACGTGCGCACGCCGTGCGCGCGCTCGAGGCGGACCTCGTGCTCGAGGCGGTGGCCAGACAGGAAGGACTGCAGGTCACCGCGGAGGAGCTCTCCGATCGGATCACGCAGCTGGCGCAGGCCATCGGCCGGGATCCGAAGGAGGTCGCCGGACAACTCGAGCGCAGTGGCGCGGTCGGTCAATTAGCCGGTGATATCATCAGATCCAAGGCACTCGATCTGCTCGTGGAGCATGCGGAGGTCGTCTCGGTGGACCAGCCGCTCAAGAAGGAGTCTCAAGGCGCCGAGACCGTGAGTGCCACCGAACCTTCCTCGGAAGATCAGGGGGAACCAAGATCATGAGCGACCTGCAGAACTACCTCGTTCCCATCGTCATCGAGCAGACGAACCGTGGCGAGCGGTCCTTCGACATCTACTCGCGGCTCCTCAAGGAGCGCATCGTGTTCCTCGGCACGCCCATCGAGGATCAGATCGCGAACCTCGTCATGGCGCAGCTGCTCCATCTCGAAGCCGAGGATCCCGACAAGGACATCAACCTGTACATCAACTCGCCGGGCGGCGACATCACGTCGCTGTTCGCGATCTACGACACCATGCAGTACATCCGCCCCGACGTGTCCACGATCGTCATGGGCCAGGCCGCGTCGGCCGCCGCGGTGATCCTCGCCGCCGGCGCCAAGGGCAAGCGCTACGCGCTGCCGCACTCGCGCATCCTCATCCACCAGCCGCACGGTGGAGCCCAGGGCCAGGCCGTGGACATCGAGATCCAGGCCAAGGAGATCCTTCGCTACCGCCAGCTCCTCGACCAGATCCTCTCCGAGCACACGGGTCAGCCCATCGAGAAGGTCAAGGGCGACACCGATCGGGACTTCATCATGACCTCGGAGCAGGGGAAGGCGTACGGCATCATCGACGAGGTCTTCGCCTCACGGAAATTGCAGCCGGAACTTGCTGCCGCGGCGGCGGGAGGCTCGTAAGATAAGGCCCTTGTAGGGACGAACCGGGTGACGGGAGAAGCATGGCGAAGTTCGGAGACTCGGATCTCCTGAAGTGCTCCTTCTGCGGGAAGTCGCAGAAGCAGGTGAAGAAGCTCATCGCCGGCCCGGGCGTGTACATCTGCGACGAGTGCATCGACCTCTGTAACGAGATCATCGAGGAGGAGCTCTCCGAGACCTCGGAGCTCAAGCTCGAGGAACTCCCGAAGCCCCGCGAGATCTACGAGTTCCTCGACGACTACGTCATCGGGCAGGAGACGGCGAAGAAGGTCCTGTCGGTCGCCGTCTACAACCACTACAAGCGCATCCAGGTCGGCCAGAAGGAACAGGACGTCGAGCTCCAGAAGTCGAACATCCTGACCCTCGGGCCAACCGGCTGCGGCAAGACACTCCTGGCGCAGACCCTCGCCAAGATGCTGAACGTTCCGTTCGCCATCGCCGATGCAACGGCGTTGACCGAAGCGGGGTACGTCGGCGAGGACGTCGAGAACATCCTGCTGAAGCTGATCCAGGCGGCCGACTACGACGTCAAGAAGGCCGAGACCGGCATCATCTACATCGACGAGATCGACAAGATCGCGCGCAAGTCCGAGAACCCCTCCATCACTCGCGACGTCTCCGGGGAGGGTGTGCAGCAGGCGCTGCTGAAGATCCTCGAGGGCACGACGGCCTCGGTGCCGCCGCAGGGCGGACGCAAGCATCCCCACCAGGAGTTCATCCAGATCGACACCACGAACATCCTGTTCATCTGCGGCGGATCGTTCGCCGGGCTGGAGAAGGTCATCGAGTCACGGGTCGGTCACAGCGGCATGGGCTTCGGGGCGGACGTGCGGGGCATCCAGGACAAGGATCTCGGCGAGATCCTGGGCCACGTGCTTCCGGAGGACCTCCTGAAGTACGGGCTCATCCCGGAGTTCGTCGGACGCCTTCCCGTGCTGACGCACGTGCACCAGCTCGACAAGGAAGCGCTCGTCGACATCCTCACCAAGCCGAAGAACGCCCTGCTGAAGCAGTACATGAAGTTCTTCGAGTTCGACGGCGTGGAGCTCGAGTTCAAGGACGACGCCCTGGAGGCCATCGCCGATCAGTGCATCCTCCGCGGCACCGGCGCGCGCGGCCTGCGCGCGATCATGGAGGAGGTGCTGCTCAACGTGATGTACGAGCTGCCCTCACGCCAGGACGTCACGAAGTGCGTCATCGACGGCGACGTCGTCCTCCGCGGCGTGAACCCCACCCTCGTCCCCCGCTCCGAGACCAAGACAACTCGCGAGCGCAAGGAACGCACCGCGTAGCTCGCATCCCTCGCCAGGCCCCTCCGCGCTGCACGCAGCGCGCCCCGACCCTTCTCGTAGACTCGCCCCAGATGAAGTCATCGGTGGAGATGGCGCCGCAGTACGACGCGAAGGCGGCGGAGGCGTGGTGGGCGAAGGAGTGGGTCGAGCGCGGGTACTTCCACGCCGAGCCGTCCGGTCGCGAGCCTTACTGCATCGTGTTGCCGCCGCCCAACGTCACCGGTGCGCTGCATGCGGGACACGCCTTCCAGCAGTCACTCCAGGATTTCCTGGTCCGCCGCAAGCGGATGCAGGGCTTCGAGACGCTCTGGCTCCCCGGGACCGATCACGCCGGCATCGCCACGCAGGTGGTGGTGGAGCGAGAGCTCCGCAAGGAGGGGATCGACCGCCGGGAGATGGGCCGGGAGGCCTTCCTGGAACGCGTCTGGGCGTGGAAGGAGCGCTTCGGGGGACGCATCGTGGAGCAGATGCAGGCGCTCGGGAACTCCTGCGACTGGGACCGGCTCCGGTTCACGATGGACGAGGGACTCTCCCGCGCCGTGCGGGTGGCGTTCGTCCGGATGTACGACGACGGCCTCATCTACCGCGGCGAACGCATCATCAACTGGTGTCCGACCGACCACACCGCATTGTCCGACTCGGAGGTCGAGCACGAGGAGGTCGACGGAGAGCTCGTCACGTTCCGGTACGCCCTGTCCGAGGGCGGCGGGCACGTGGACGTCGCCACCACACGCGTCGAGACCATGCTCGGGGACACCGGCGTCGCCGTCCACCCCGAGGACCGGCGGTACACCGAGCTCGTGGGGAGGACGGTCCGTCATCCCTTCACCGAGCGGGACCTGCCGATCGTCGCGGATGGGGCGGTCGATCCTGCGTTCGGCACCGGCGCGGTCAAGGTCACGCCGGCGCACGATCCGACCGACTTCGAGATCGCCGAGCGCACGGGCCTCCCCCGGATCAACATCCTGACGCCGGACGCCACGTTGGCCGACACGGTTCCCGAACGCTTCCGCGGCCTCGATCGGCACGAGGCCCGGCGGGAGGTGCTCGAGGCGCTCCGGGATCTCGGTCTCGTCGTGGCCGAGGAGCGTCCCTACGTGCACGCCGTGGGGCATTGCTATCGCTGCCGCACGGAGATCGAGCCGTGGCTCTCGGGCAAGCAGTGGTTCGTCGCCGTCGACCGGCTGAAGGAGCCTGCGGCGCAAGCGGCACGAGACGGCCGGATCACGTTCTGGCCGGAGCGGTGGATCAACCCGTACCTGGACTGGATGGACAACCTCCGGGACTGGAACATCTCGCGGCAGCTGTGGTGGGGGCACCGGATCCCGGTGTGGTACTGCCCCGAGGGGCACGAGTTCGCGGCCGTCGAGGATCCGAAGGCATGCCGGGAGTGTGGAAGCGAGGATATCGAGCAGGACCCCGACGTCCTCGATACGTGGTTCTCGTCGCAGCTCTGGCCGTTCTCCACCCTCGGATGGCCGGACGAGACCGAGGACCTGAGGTTCTTCTACCCGACGACCGTGCTCGTGACCGGCTACGAGATCCTGTACCTGTGGGTGGCCCGCATGATCATGTCGGGGCTGTACCTCATGGGGGACGTCCCGTTCCGCGACGTCGTCATCCACGGCCTGGTGCGAGACAAGGTCGGGCGCAAGATGAGCAAGTCGCTCGGCAACGTCATCGATCCCCTCGACATGATCGAGCGCTACGGCGCCGACGCCCTCCGGTTCGCGCTGGCCCGCATGGCGAGCCCCGAGCAGCAGAACCTACCGCTGTCCGAGGAAGCCATCGAGCTCGGTCGCAACTTCGCGAACAAGATCTGGAACGCGGCCAGGTTGATCCTCTCCTCGACCGTCGACGGCCCCCCGCCCACCGAGGTTCCGGCTCCCGACGGCCTCACGCTCGTCGAGCGGTGGGTCCTGTCGCGGCACGAGCTGTGTCGCCGCGAGGTCGACGACGCCCTCGACGCGTATCGCTTCGACGAGGCGGCGCAGACACTCCAGCGCTTCCTCTGGCACGAGCTCGCCGATTGGGGACTGGAGCTCTCGAAGGAGGCGATGCGCTCCGGCCGTCCGGAGACGACAGCCGTGCTCCGGTGGGTGCTCGATCGCACCCTTCGGCTCCTGCACCCCATCCTCCCCTTCGTCACCGAGGAGGTGTGGCAGCGCCTGGAGCTCGACGGCTCGATCACCATCGCGGCGTGGCCGGACCGGCATCCAGAGCACGAGGACCCCGACGGCGACGAGGCGTTCGGAGCCATCCAGTCGCTGGTGCGGGAGGTGCGCAATCGGCGGCCGCTGCTCGAGCTCTCGCAGGGCTACCAGCTGGTGGTCGACGAGTCACTGCGCGAGCACGCCGAGCCACTCGCTCCGGCCATCGAGCGCATGACCGGTTCGGCGCTCATGTTCTCGGCCGAGCCGCGAGTGGCCGGGCGGTCGCTGCGGATCTCCGTCGGCGCCGTCCGGGCGGCCATCGAGGTTCCGGAGTCCTTCGATCCCGAGCCCGCGCGCGCTGCTCGGCGCAAGCGGCTCCAGGAGGCGGAGGCCAAGCTGGCGCAGTCCGAGCGCAAGCTCGGGAACGAGCAGTTCCTGACTAAGGCGAAGCCCGAGGCCATCGACCGCGAGCGCCACAATCAGGCCGAGCTGCAACGCCAGCTGCTCCACCTCCGGGAGGAGCTCGAGCAGCTCGATCGCATCGAGGAGGGAGGGTGATATTCCTCGAGGCCATCCGGGAGCTGGACGCTCGGCAGCCGGAGCGCATGATCCCGGACCTCTCCAGGATCGAGGCGCTCGCGGACCTCCTCGATCACCCGGAGCGCACATATCCGAGCGTCCACATCACCGGGACGAACGGGAAGACCACGACGGCTCGGCTGGTGACGGCGATCACGTGCACCCACGGACTGCCCACCGGCACCTACACCTCGCCCCATCTCGAGTCGGTGGTCGAACGGATCTCGCTGTGCGGTGACCCCATCGGCGAGGACGAGTTCGCGGCCGAGTACGAGCGCCTCCTCCCGTACCTGCGGGAGGTCGACCGGCAGGGTGAGCCCGTCACGTACTTCGAGACGCTCACGGCGCTCGCCTTCCTCTGGTTCGCCGACAAGCCGGTCTCGCTCGGCGTGTTCGAGGTCGGGATGGGCGGTCTCTGGGATGCCACCAGCCTGGTGAGCGGCGACGTCGCCGTGCTGTGCCCGATCTCGCTCGATCATCCCGAGCTCGGCTCGACCATCGCCGAGGTGGCGACGGAGAAGGCGGCCATCGTCAAGGAGGGCAAGGTCGCCGTCTGCCGGGAGCAGCCCGATGAGGCGCTGACGATCGTGGAGGATCGGTGCGCGAAGGTCGGCGCCCGGCTGCTCCTCGAGGAGCGCGACTTCTGGCTCGAGGCCCGGCGACCCGCCGTGGGCGGACAGGTCGTCTCGGTTCGTGGCCTGCACCGCTCCTACCCGGACCTGCCCCTCCAGCTCTTCGGGGACCACGCCGCCCGCAACGCCACGGCCGCGGTGGTTGCCGCCGAGGTCATGCTCAACCACGAGCTATCCGAGGATGCGCTTCGCGAGGGTCTCTCGGCTGCCGCCTCACCGGGTCGGCTCGAGGTCGTCGGGCGCCACCCCCTCGTGGTGCTCGACGGCGCGCACAACCCCGCCGGCGCACGCGCGTTGGCGACGAGCGTTCCGGAGTCGTTCGTGTGGGACCGGTTGTTCCTGATCCTCGGCTGTTCCGCGAACAAGGACGTGGCCGGCATCGTCGAGCCCCTCGCCACGCTGCCGGTCCTGGAGCGGGTGTTCGTCGCCCCGCACTCGTCGCCGCGATCCGCGAACGTGGAGGACGTGGCAGCCGTGACACGCGCCGCGTCGCTGTCCACGGAGGTCTTCGACTCGGTGCCGGAAGCCGTCGCGGCCGCTCTGGGCGAGGCCCGCGACACGGACCTGATCCTCGTGACGGGCTCTCTCTATACTGTCGCCGACGCCCGCCGGGCGTTTTCTGTTGAGGGGAACCTTCGGGACGGACATGGCTGAGGAAACGACGCTGCTGATCGTGAAGCCGGACGGCGTCCGTCGCGGGCTCGTCGGCGAGGTGCTGCGGCGTGTCGAGTCGAAGGGCCTGCGCATCGACCGGCTCCGGATGATCCGGATCGACGCCGACCTGGCGGGGGAGCACTACGCCGAGCACCGCGAGAAGCCGTTCTTCGCGGATCTCGTGGACTTCATCACCTCCGGGAACGTGGTCGTGGCGCGGGTGGTGGGGGAGCGTGCGGTGGAGGTCCTCCGGACCCTCATGGGGCCCACCGACCCGGCCACCGCGCCGCCCGGAACCATCCGCGGCGACTTCGGGACGGTGATCACGGAGAACCTCGTGCACGGGAGCGACTCGCCGGAGTCCTCGGAGCGCGAGCTGAAGCTCTTCTTCGACTGAACGGACGAACGCCCCTGGCTATACTCCGGGGTCCAGACCCCTCTTCCGGGCAGGGCGCATGTCGACGGTGGCTCCTTCGCAGCGGGATGTGGGCCGGGCCCTCCGCCGAGCCCGGCAGCGCCACCACGTGGACCTGGAGGAGGCCGTCACCGCCACCCGCATCCCGAAGCGGTACCTCGAGGCCCTCGAGGACAACGCGCCGATCGGCACGTTCCCCGCACCCGTGTACGCCCGGGCCTTCCTCCGGGAGTACGCGCGTTACCTCGAGATCGACCCGGAGCCCCTCGTGGCCCGGCTGGGGCCCGACGCCGAGGACGACACGCACCTCGCCCAGATGCACGAGGCCCTACCGCCGCCGCGGCGCTGGCCGGCCCGGGCGCTCATCTCGATCTCCATCGCCATCCTCACCGCCCTCGCCGTCATGGGAGCGCTGTCCGGCCGCGATGATCTGCCGCGTGCCGCCGCCGGGTTTCCCTCGGCGCCGCCCGCCGTGCCGCCGCCCTCGACTCCTCCTGCGAACACCGAGCCGGCCGCCCCGGTGGGCATCAAGGCGGCGCTGCACGTCACGGACCGGACGTGGGTGGAGGCCGTGGCCGACGGCACCCCCCTCTTCCGCGGCGTCTGGGACTCGAACTGGCACGTCTTCCGGGGGACCTCGAACCTCGCCCTCACGTTGGGCAACGCGGGCGGCGTGCACCTGTTCGTCAATGGAGACCACGTCCGGACGGGCTCGAGCGGCGAGGTGGTGCGCCTGTCGCTGTCGTTGCGGAACGGACACGTCCACGTGACACGCGCCTGAGCGCGTCTATACTCGCGACGATCCGACCGCGAACCGAGGAGTGTGTTCGTCATGGGCCATCGCAAGCTCGACATCATGGAAGAGAAGGGATTCGTCATCCTCGAGCCCTATCAGGGGGACCTCGACCCATCGGAGTGGGAGTCGCTGCGGTACTTCGACTACAAGTCAGGCGGCGACACGAACTTCGCCGTGCTCGCGAGCGCGACGGGCGAGGAGGAGACCGCGCCGTTCTGGGCGCACGACAAGTCCGACAAGGACGGCGTGTGGACGTCGAACGTCGAGAAGGCGCCGACCCTGCGCAAGTGGGTGGAGAACGCGGGTGCGCGATTCGGCCGGGTGCGCATCATCAAGCTGGAGCCGTCCACGAGCCTCGAGGAGGTCATCGGACGGTTCCTGCATCCCGACGACAACAACCGGCTGAACCCCGACGGCGAGGGATGGGTCGTCCGCGCCTGGCTCAACCTCACCGACGATCCCGACTCGTTCATGGTCGTGCGCGACGTCAAGGACGATCCTTCCACCGAGAGCCGCATCCCGCTCCCCAAGGGCGCCCAGTTCGTGGTCGACACCGAGCGCATGTTCCACGCCGTCTACCACCCGTCCACCACCCCCCGCTACGCCCTCATCACCAGCTTCGAGAGCGGCCCCGAACTCGACACCTGGATCCAGGCCAACCAGCGATAGCGCGGACCGCGGCGACCACCACCCTGAGCACGCGTGTTGCCACTTCCGAGCCTCAGCCTGTAGAACTAGCCAACTCTCATGGCCGAGAGCAGAGGCAGACTTTCGCAATCCCCGGGTCCGAAGGCCGAGGGGATCACGGGGTTCCTTGGCCGCGACATGGCGGTCGATCTGGGAACCGCGAACACGCTCGTCTACGTTCGCGGACGCGGCATCGTTCTCAACGAACCTTCCGTCGTCGCCGTCAACACCCTGAACGGGGGCATCCTGGCCGTCGGGGCCGAGGCCAAGCGCATGATCGGGCGCACGCCCAGCCACATCCGCGCGGTCCGTCCGCTGAAGGACGGCGTCATCGCCGACTTCGACGTCACCGAGAAGATGCTCCGGTACTTCATCCAGAAGGTTCACCGGCGCCGGTTCCTGGCCAAGCCGCGCGTGGTCATCTGCGTCCCTAGCGGCATCACGGGCGACGAGCAGCGCGCGGTGGAGGAGGCCACGATCTCCGCCGGGGCCCGCAGGGCGTTCATCATCGAGGAGCCCATGGCCGCCGCCATCGGTGCGGGGCTTCCGATCCACGAACCCACCGGGAACATGGTGGTCGACATCGGCGGTGGCACCACGGAGGTGGCCGTCATCTCGCTCGGCGGCATCGTGACGAGCACCAGCTTGCGAATCGGTGGCGACGAGCTCGACGAGTCGATCATCCAGCACGTGAAGAAGGAGTACTCGCTCCTGCTCGGCGAGCGCACCTCGGAGGCAATCAAGTTCGCGATCGGGTCGGTGTTCCCGACGCCCGAGGAGATGATCGCCGAGATCAAGGGACGCGACCTCGTCTCCGGATTGCCGAAGACCATCCAGATCGCCGCGGAGGAAGTGCGCAAGGCGATCGAGGAACCCGTCAACCAGATCATCGACGCCGTGAAGAACACGCTCGACCGCACGCCGCCCGAGCTGGCCGCGGACATCATGGACAAGGGCATCGTGCTGACCGGCGGCGGCGCGCTCCTTCGCGGGCTCGACGAGCGGCTGAAGCACGAGACCGGGATGCCGGTGCACATCGCCGAGAACCCGCTGTCCTCGGTGGCCATCGGCTCGGGGAAGTGTCTCGAGGAGTTCGAGGTCCTGCAGCGGGTGCTGGTCAGTCCCTCACGACGGTAGGGAGGCGCCGTGGCGCTCCAGCGCAGGACCAGAAGCACTCGCATGCTGGTCATCACCCTCGTGACCGCGAGCCTGGCGACGATCACGATCGACTACAAGCAGGGGTCCACGGGTCCGCTCGGGGAGGTGGGCCGGGCCGCGCTCTCGGTGATCGCCCCGATGCAGGAGGGCGTGACGAAGGCTTTCCGGCCGGTCAGCAGGTTCTTCTCCACCCTCGCCGCCCTGCCGTCGCTGCGCTCGGAACGCGACCGGCTGCGGGAGCGGGTCCGGGAGCTCGAGAACGATCGCTCGACGCTCGTCTCGGCACAGCAGCGCATCGACGCGCTCGAGGCGCTGTTCAACATCAAGAACACGCTGCTCGCCGACATGGAGACCACCGGTGCCAACGTGATCGGCAGCGGCGTCTCGAACTTCGAGTGGTCGCTCACGATCGACATCGGCTCCAGGGACGATGTCCACGTGAACGACGCCGTCATCTCGGGGAACGCCCTGGTCGGGCACATCGTCGAGGTCACCCCGTTCGGGTCGAAGGTCGAGCTCATCATCGATCCGAACTCGCGCGTCGCGGCCCGCCTCACCGCCGCTCGCGACTCCGGGCTCCTCGTGGGTCGCGGGCCACAGGACATGTCGATGCAGATCTCCGACGTCCACGCGCAGATCGGGCTCAGCGACGGCGTGGAGACCGCGGGATACCAGAACGGCCTCTACCCGGCGGGCATCCCGATCGGGACCGTGGCGAGCATCGAGCACACCCCCGGCGCGCTGACGAAGACGGTGACCGTCCATCCGTCCGTGGACTTCTCCACGCTCGATTACGTATTGGTGGTGTTGGGACCTCGCAGCAGGTAGCTTCTCCCGACGTGCGCCGCTCGCTGGCCTGGTTCCTCATCATCATCACGGGCCTGCTCCTCCAGTCGACCCTGTTCGCGCCGCCGAACGGGTTCACGCTGGCCGGCGCGCGTCCGGAGCTGATGTACCTCCTGACCATCATCCTGGCCATGCTGGAGGGGCCCGCATCCGGCGCGGTGGCCGGGTTCGCCGGCGGGATGGCCGAGGACTTCCTCCTCAACCAGCCGAAGGGCATCACCGCGTTGACCCTGACGCTGCTCGGCTACGTGGTCGGACAGCTCCGTCAGTACATCGTGACCCCGTCGCCATTGCTGCCGGTGGTGCTGGTGGCGCTGGGGACGGCTGGAGGCGTCATGTTCGACGGGCTGATCCGGTTCCTGCTCGGCCAGCTCGACGTCACGACGCTTTATCTGTTGAAGACGGCGCTGCTCTCCGCCGGGTACAACGCGGTGCTCACGCCCCTGTTCTATCCCGTGCTCCGTCGCGGCGCCGAGGCCTCCCGGACGAAACGGGTGAGCAGGTGGTGAGCGCTCCATGACCGAGGGGAAGGTGCCGGCCCGGCTGCGGTGGCTCGCGGTGCTGTGCGCGTTCATGTTCGCGGCGCTCGGAACGCGACTGTGGTTCATGCAGGTGCTCGCGTCCGAGCAGTTCAGGGCGAAGGCCCGGCACAACGGCATCCGCCTCGTGTACGACGCCGCGCCTCGCGGGCGCATCTTCGACCGCCGGGGCGCGCTCCTCGTCGGGAACCGTCCGAGCCTCACCGTGCTCATCAACCGCCAGCAGCTGGGGACCCACGAGGAGGAGGTGCTGTTCCGCCTGGCGAGGCTGCTCCACATGCCGATCGGCAAGATCGTGGACCGGTTGAACGACAAGCGGTACTACATCTACACCCCGGTCCCGATCAGGGCCGACGTGCCGAAGTCCGTGCAATTCTACATCGAGGAGCACTCTGACCCGGACAACAATCTCTTCCCGGGCGTCACCATCAGCTACGTCCCGGCCAGGACCTATACGCACGGGAACCTCGCCGCCCACATCCTCGGCAACACCGGCGAGATCAGCGAGCAGCAGCTGCAGTCGCCGGAGTTCCGCTCGTACCAGCTGGGCGACGTGGTGGGGCAGGCAGGGGTGGAGGCCACGTACGAGCGGTGGCTGCAGGGGACGAAGGGCGAGGAGAAGCTGCAGGTCAACGCCAGTGGCAAGACCATCCAGCGGATCGGCGGCACCGATCCGGTCCCCGGCGACGACGTGGTGCTCTCCATCGACGCGCATACGCAGTACCTCGCGGAGCACAGCCTCATCCTCGGGGAGCAGGAGGCCCGCAAGACGTTCGACCCGGACACCGGCCGGCACTACGCCGCCGACGCCGGGGCGGTGGTGGTGATGAACCCGAGGAACGGGCAGATCCTGGCGCTGGCGTCGAACCCCACGTATGACCCGCGCGTGTTCCTGAACGGCCTGTCCACCACGGAGTACAAGGACCTCACGAAGGAGTCCCGGCACAACCCGCTGTTCGACCGGGCCATCCAGGCCCAGTATCCCCCCGGGTCGACGTTCAAGCCCTTCGTCGCCCTGTCGGCGCTGCGTCGCGGGCTGGCCACCCCGTACGGCAACTACGACTGCCCGGGGGAGTACGCGGTGCCGGGCGACACCTCCGGGACCGTCTTCCACAACTGGACGCCGGCGAATTCGGGTTACATCTCGCTGGCCCAGGCCCTGAACATCTCGTGTGACACCGTCTTCTACGACTTCGGGTACCGGTTCTGGCAGACGTACGCGAACAGCGGGCCGGGAGCGGCTGACAACAGCAAGCTCAGCGAGTGGCAGGGGCGCAAGAACCTCTTGCAGGACGACCTTCGGACCTTCGGCTTCGACCGTCTCAGCGGCGTGGATCTCCCGTACGAACAGGACGGCCGGATCCCCGACGGACGCTGGAAGGCGGAGGTCCACGAGCAGGACCCGACGAACTTCCCGTATCCCCTGTGGCTGCCGGGTGACTCGATCAACATGTCCATCGGCCAGGGCGACACGCTCGTGACGCCGCTGCAGCTCGCGACGGCCTTCTCGTCCATCGCGAACGGCGGCACGGTGTGGCAGCCGCATGTCGGGCTCATCGTGCGGCGCCCGGACGGGCGCGTGGTGAAACGCATCCAGCCGCGGTCCATCGGGCGACTTCCTTTCTCCAAGAGCTACCTGGGCTACGTCCGCTCGGCGCTGACGAACGTCCCGATGAGCGGCACCGCCGAGAGCGCCTTCGTGGGATTCCCGTTCGCGCAGGTTCCCGTGGCCGGAAAGACCGGCTCCGCGGAGGTCAGACCGTTCCAGACGTACTCCTGGTTCGCCGCCATGGCGCCTGCGACCGATCCCCAGTACGTCGTGGTGTGTCTGGTGGAGCAGGGCGGCCACGGCTCCACGACGGCCGCGCCGGTGGTCCGCAAGATCCTGGAGGGTCTGTTCGACCTGCCCTCGACGCCGGGCATCTCCCTGGGGCAGGTGGCGGACTGATGGACGTCGCACTCGGACGCGTCGGCTCAGCGAGGGAGCGCCCCTTCCGGCACATCGATCCGATGTTGATCGCGGTGAGCTTCGGCCTCGCCGTGATCGGTCTGTTCATGGTGTATTCCTCGACCCGCGCCACCCAGGCCGCCTTCCACCTCGATCCCACGCTGTACGTGAAGAAGCAGCTCGCCTGGCTCGTCCTGGCGACGGTCGTGCTGCTCGTGGCCATCGCGTTCGACTACCGGTACACGAAGGTGTACGCGGGGTTCATCTATGCCGGGCTGTTGTTGCTGCTCCTGCTGGTCCGGACGCCGCTGGGCTCCACGGTCAAGGGGGCGCAACGTTCCTTCCAGGTCTTCGGCTTCGCGTTCTCGCCGTCGGAGGCGATGAAGGTCGGGCTGGTGATCATGCTGGCGGCTTTCCTGTCGGAGCGCAAGGGCGGCACGCTCTCGCTCACCGACCTGTGGCGGGCAACGTTCCTCGGTGCGATCCCCATGGCGCTCGTGTTCATCCAGCCGGACATCGGAACGACGATCGTCCTCGTGGCGATCATGGTGGGTGTGCTCATCGTGGCCGGCGCCAGGACGCGGCACCTCGCGCTCCTCGCGATCGTGGCCGCAGGGCTCATCGCCGCGAGCTTCCAGCTCGGGATCATCAAGAGCTATCAGATCTCCCGGATCACCGGGTTCCTCGACCAGGAGAGCAGCAGCTCCGCGCATTACAACGCCGAGCAGTCGCAGATCGCGATCGGCGCGGGGGGGTTGACCGGGCGCGGCTACCTGAAGGGGTTGCAGACGAACCTCGACTACGTGCCGGAGCAGCACACGGACTTCATCTTCACCGCGGTGGGGGAGGAGTTCGGGTTCGCCGGGGCCGTGGGCATGCTCGTGTTGTTCGCCATCCTGCTGTGGCGGGCGTTCCGGATCGCCCTGTTATCGAAGGACGCCTACGGGACGTATCTCGCCGCGGGGATCGTCTCGATGTTCGCGATCCAGATGTTCGTGAACATCGGCATGACCGTCGGCATCATGCCCATCACCGGAATCCCGCTCCCGTTCGTCTCCTACGGGGGAAGCTCGCTGCTCGCCAACTTCGCGGCGATCGGTCTGTTGATGAACGTCCACATGCGGAGGTTCAAGTAGGCGGGCGTTCTTCGCGCTACGAGGATGCCAGGGGAAGGGTCCACAGGAACGTGGATCCATCCGGCCCGGTCGACTCGAGCACGAGGTCGCCGTCCATGGCCCTGGCCGCCGTCTGGGCCAGCGACAGTCCGACGCCGGCGCCCTGATGGGTGCGGGCATCGAGCGCCTCGCCCTGTTCGAGCGGCTCGAAGATCCGATCCCGGTCCGTCTCGGCGATGCCCGGGCCCCGGTCGATGACGCGCACCGTCAGCAGCTGCATCGTCACGCCGAGCTCGATCCGGATGGGCCGATCCGCTTCGCTGAATCGACACGCGTTGTCGACGAGCTCCTCGAGCACGCGGCGGGCGAGCATCGTGTTCGCCCACGCAGCTGGGAGATCCGGACCCACCTCCAGGTGGAGCCGCGGTTCCTCCGAGGCGATGGCCCGGACCATGGCGCCCACGTCGACGAACTCGCCGGCGGCGGCGTCCATGGCTCCCTCGAACCGCTCGATGAACTTGGCGAGCTCGGCGGCGCGCGCGACCAGACGTTCGAGGAGCTCCGCCTGCTCGGCCTCCCCGAGGGAGGAGTTCGCGATGGTCTTCGCCAGCCCGAGGATCACCGTGACGGGCGTCCGGAGCTCGTGTCCCATGCGGGAGACCAGCTCGTGGCGGCGTCCCACGCGCTCGACGAGGGCAAGGTGGGCCTCCTCGAGCTCCTTGCCCCGCTGCCGCTCGCTCTCGAGGGCCTCGGTCAGCTGCTCGATCACCGCGGGCGTCACGGTCGGCGACAGGACGGCGCCACCGGCGGCGGCCTCGGTGACCGCGTCGAGGATGTCGTCGCCGTCGGAGTTCTTCGTGACATAGCCGGACGCCCCGGCCACGAGCATCTCGCGGACGGTGGCGTCGTCCTCCTGGGCGGTGACGGCGACCACTCGCACCAGCGGGTGGGCCTCCTTCAGCCGCCGGGTGGTCTCGACGCCGTCCATGTGTGGCATCCGGACGTCCATAAGGACGACATCCGGCAGAAGGGATTCGACCTGCTCCAGCGCCTCCCGGCCAGTCGAGGCCTCGCCCACGACCTGCATGCCCCCCGAGACGAGGAGCGCCACCAGCGACTCCCGGAAGTCGTGGTTGTCGTCGACGACGAGGATCCGCGGCTGCGTTTGCTGGACGCTCGCGGGGCCGTGCGGGAACAGGATCGTGGCGACGCGCGAACGAGGACGCTCGTGATCGCGCCCGTCGTGGGACCGATTGGCCGCCTGGGGGACGGCGGTCGGATCGTCCATCTCCATCAAAGTCTCGGCCAAGCAGGGGGGTCGGTCTATCCCTTCAACGCACCATTTCCGTGCCTTGTCCGTGCGACGGCCGTATGGCCCGTCGTGACTAGTCACGCAGGACTAGGTGCGCTGGGTCCCTCCGCTCCACCGGGGCCTTGCTATCCTGAGGCCAGACGTCCGACCATGAGGTCGTTCGAACGGGCGTTCGTCGAACGCCCGGTTGAGGAGTACTCGCTGTGCCGGTACCGGGTGGCGAGGGATGGGCGCCCGGGCGGCTCGAGCCGCCCGATCCGCAGCGAACGAGGGGCGAGGAGGCCCCGATCGCCGGGTCGCAGGCGCCGGGAAGGTGGTACGTGCTCGACATCGAGCGCGTCGCTGAGCACCGATCGATGACGATCCGCCTCGGCTCGCGCTATCCCATGTCCGCTGTGACCGCTGTCGTGTCCGCCTGCCCACATCCCTCTCCGTCCTCCCGTGCAGCGGGAGAGGAGAACCGAGGATGACGGAAGAGACGACCACCGCGAGCGAGGCCCCGGCCTCGTCCGCAACCGGAGGCGACGCCGCACCAGGCGAGGCCTCGACGGGATCGACGACCACCGGTCCCCGCCCTCGCCGGCGCAGGCGCCGGGGGGGCTCCGGACGGTCGGGACCTCGAACCACAACCCCGAAGCCCGACGCGGGAACCGAGGCCGAGTCCGACGCGGGGGAGGCTGCCGAAGCATCCCCTGAGGCGCCCGCCGAGAGGCGAACCACCTCCCGGACCACACGCGCTCCAGCCCGGAGAACCGGATCCGCTCCCTCGGGCGAGGCAGAGCCCGCTCCCTCCGGTGAGGAGAGCGCCACTGGCACCGGCTCGGCGGAGGGGGACCAGCTGTCGGGACCGAAGCGCCGCCGCCGCCGTCGCGGGGGCAGGGGGCGCGGACGCAAGCCGGCCGGCGAGGCCAACGACGGAGCCGAGCCCACGGACGACGAGGGCGACGGCAACGGCGAGAGCGACGCGGAACCGGCAGGCGATGCGCCGCCCAAGGGGAGCACCGGGACGAGACGCCGCCGCAGCTCGGCCGGCTCGAGCGCGGCCGCGGCCGATCAGAAGCCGAAGCCCGCCGGCGGACGGACGCGATCCAGGTCCTCCGGCGACAGACCGGCCGGCAGGTCGGCCGCGAAGACGTCCACGCGCACTGCGGCCAAGGCGAAGGCCGAGACCGACACCGCGCCGCCACCCACCAGGACCTCCCGCAAGCCGCGGGTCCCCGGCACGCGCCGCCGCCGCGAGCCCCCGCCGGCGCCGAAGCGCACGCGAGACAAGATCATGCTCATCACCGAGCACGGCGATCGCGATCAGATCGCGGTGATCGAGGATCGCGATCTCATCGAGCACTACATCACGCGCATCGGCGCGCACTCGATGGTCGGCAACATCTACGTCGGCAAGGTCCAGAACGTCCTGCCGGGCATGGAGGCCGCGTTCGTGGACGTGGGGCGGGGCCGCAACGCAGTCCTCTATGCGGGCGAGGTCAACTGGGACGAGGACGTCGAGGGGGCCCGCCGCATCGAGCAGGCCCTGAAGCCCGGCCAGTCGATCCTGGTTCAGGTCACGAAGGATCCCATGGGGGGCAAGGGCGCCCGCCTCACCGGTGAGATCAGCGTCCCCGGCAGATTCCTCGTGCTGGTCCCGAACTCGCAGGTGTTCGGCCTGTCCCGTCGTCTCGCCGACAACGAGCGCCGCCGCCTCCGGGCGATCGTGCGCAAGGTGAAGCCGGAGGAGCACGGCATCATCGTCCGGACCGCCGCCGAGGGTGCCACGGAGGAGGACCTCGCGGCCGACGTCCAGCGCCTCGTCCAGACGTGGGAGGACATCGACAAGCGCTCGAAGAAGGCCAAGCCCCCGAAGGCCCTCTACGAGGAGCCCGAGCTCACGGTCCGGGTCGTGCGCGACCTCTTCAACGACGAGGAGTTCAAGGAGATCGTCACTGACTCCAATCGCATCTACGACATGGTGCGCGGCTATCTGGAGCAGGTGGCGCCCGACCTCGTCGGCAACGTCCATCTGCACGATTCGAAGCTCCCGCTGTTCGAGGAGTACCACCTCGTCGAGCAGATCCACAAGGCCCTGGAACGCAAGGTGTGGCTGCCGTCGGGGGGCTACATCGTCATCGACCGCACCGAGGCCATGACGGTCATCGACGTCAACACGGGACGGCACGTCGGCAAGACCAACCTCGAGGAGACGGTGGTGAAGACCAACACCGAGGCCGCGGAGGAGGTCGCCCGGCAGCTCCGGCTGCGCGACATCGGCGGCATGATCATCATCGACTTCATCGACATGCTCTTCGAGCAGAACAAGGACAAGGTCATCAACACGCTGAAGGACGCCATGGCCCAGGACAAGACGCGTTCGCAGGTCTTCGACATCAGCCCGCTGGGGCTCCTCGAGGTCACGCGCAAGCGCGTCTCAGCCGGCCTGCTCGAGTCGTTCTCCGAGACGTGCCCGACCTGCGAGGGCCGCGGGATACTCATCACGCACGACATCCACTGATCCGGTAGGCCGGGGCCTGACCCCGGCCGACGATAGGAGGCACGACCATGTATGCGGTGATCAAGGCCGGGGGCAAGCAGCAGAAGGTCAAGGCCGGGGACGTGATCGAGGTCGAGCTGATGCACACCGACGGCGACACGGTTGAGCTCCACCCGATCCTCGTCGTCGACGACGACGGGAAAACGCATTTCGGCAAGGAGGCCCAGCGCGCGGTCGTGACGGCCAAGCTCGTCGGCGAGCAGAAGGGCGACAAGGTGAAGGTCTTCAAGTACCGGCCGAAGACCGG
>JBHELK010000071.1:0-20075 GCA_046263085.1 Actinomycetota bacterium | reverse complement strand
CTCCTCGTTCAGGAGGTACTCGTAGATCCCGGGCTGCTCCCCGCCCCCATACGTCTTCGGCCACGACATCCCGAGCCACCCGCGATCCGCGAGCTTCCCCATGAACTCCCGGCGAGCCGGGGTGTCGACGAGCTGCGCCATCCCCTCACGGGTGAGGTCCATGACCTCCGGCGAGGAGCTCTCGGCGACGAAGTCGCGCACCTCGCGCTGAAACCCGCGCTCCTGCTCCGACCACTCGAAATCCACCGTGACCTCCCGAGATCCGGAGGCGACGATATCTGACACCCCGTCAGATAAGCAACGGACCCTCGCTGTGGCCCCTTCGAACTAGTCAGGAGCGGGCGTTCAACTCACGCTGCCAGGCTCCGCGGGCACGTCCACCGCATCGAGGAACGTCCACCACGCGTCGAGTGCCCGCCGCGTACCTTCCAGCACGGCCTCGCTCGAGGCCTCTTCCAGCGCTCCCCGCTCCGTCTCGGCGTGCTCGACGTCGAGCGACCTGTGGACCTTCCAGAACGCCACGGTGCGCTCGTCGTCGATCCCGTAGTGCTCGGCCAGACCATTGATCTTCGCTTCCGCCACTGCGGGGACCTGGCGCTCGTAGGCGTGGATCGCGGCGAGGCCGGCCACCGGATCCTCCGCGGCATCCCGATAGGTCTCGACCAGGGCCTCGGTCGCCTCGTTGAGCCTGGCGCTCATCACGTCCGAGCGATCGACGCCCACGCCCTCGGCGAAGCGCAGCCACAGCTCCCGGTGGTTCTCCTCGCCGTGCTCCTCGTCCCACAGGTTCTCGAGGATGCCCTGGCGTACCGCCGGGTCCTCGGTCCGCGAGTGGATCGCGCTCAGGAACCGCGGGAAGCTCGCCTCGAACGCGAAGTACTGCTTCGCATACTCCTGGATGGCCTCATTCGGCAGCTCGCCGGCCACCCACTTCGTGTAGAAGCTGTGCGTCAGCAGATGGCGCTCGTCGATCAGCCGGTCGACATCATCGAGCAACGACATGGGGGTCCTCCTCGGCTCGGGTCACGCGGAGCCTAACGGACTCACTTGACCGGCACCTCACCCCGGCGGCCCAGGACGGGACCCGACGGCCTAGGCCGCCTCCCCCGCCCATCCGGGGCCAACCCCCCGTTCGGGGAGGACCAAAGGACTGCCTCCAGAGACCGCCAAGAACACTCGATACGCTCTCTAATGAACACGCGAACACTTCGGCGTGCGCGCGCCTGGGTTTGGTACCTGGGTTTCGCGCTGGCCGCGGTCGCCATGCAGGTCGGCCTGTCCGGAAACGCGCAGGCCTGGGGCCACGCGGCCATCTGCGGCGCCGCGCCGATCGCCATGGCCGTCGGCACCCGTTGGCGCCATCCGAGCACCCGCGCCCCGTGGTGGTGGATGGTGGCCGCGCTGCTCGCGTTCTTCGCCGGGCAGACCGTCTCGGCGTCCTCGATGCAGTTCCTGGGCACCGAGCCCACGATCCCCTCACTCGCCGACGCCTTCTCCGTCCTCGGCCACGTCCTGCTCGGCGTGGGCATGTGGCTGCTCGGGCGGCAGTGGTTCGGCCGGACCGACCGTGGCACGCGCTTCGACGCCACCATCGCCACGATCGGCATCGGCATGATGGTGTGGGCCGCGGCGATCACACCGTACGTCGGCGGCCTCCTCGACTCGGGGCAGGCGGCGGCGCTGGCGGTGCCGCCGCTCCTCGACCTCGTCCTCGTCTGGGCGCTGGCCCGCTCCCTGTTCGGACCGGGTCGCCGCTCGCCCTCTTTCTGGCTGCTGGGAGCGGGCGTCGTGTCGTTCCTGGTCGGCGACATCAGCTTCTCCGCGCTGCAGACGCACGGCCTGCTCATGGACAGCGTCTGGAGCCTGCCCGCCCTGGCCGGCTACGTGATGATCGGGGCGGCCACGCTGCATCCCGATCGACTGGAGCGCAAGCACCATGGTCCCGCCGCCATCTCGCCGAACCGTCAGATGGTGATCTTCGCCTCCGTCGCCGGGATTGCCCTCGTCAGTTACCTCGTGCTCACCGCGGTCGGGGTGACGTCGAGTGATCCGCGAAGCGTGCTGGTCGGCTCGTTTGCCCTGTTCCTCGCGATGATCGCCCGGATGGGGGTCATGCTCCGCGACTTCGCCGGCCAGGACGCCCGGTTCAAGGCCCTGGTCCAGCACTCCTCCGACATCGTGACCATCGTCGACGAGACCGGGATCATCAAGTACGGCAGTCCTTCCGCGGAAGCCGGCTTCGGCTACCCGGTCTCGACCCTCCTCGGTGCCGACCTCCGCAAGCTGATCCACCCCGACGACCGCGCCGAGGCGTCCATGAAGCTCATCGACGCCGTCGCCAGGCCCGGGGAACGCCACTGGCTCGTGGTTCGCTTCGTCGGCGCCGATGGCATCGCGCGCAGCTGCGAGACGGTGGTGACCAACCTTCTCGACGACCGCAATGTCGGTGGCATCGTGCTCAACACCCGAGACGTCACCGAGCGCACGACCCTCCAGGAGAAGCTGCACCACCAAGAGCTGCACGACTCCCTCACCGGCCTCGCCAACCGGTCGCTGTTCTTCGACCGCGTGACTCACGCCCTGGAGCGCGCCAAGCGAGATGGGTCCGTGACGAGCGTTCTGTTCCTGGATCTCGACAACTTCAAGACGATCAACGACAGCCTGGGCCACGACGCCGGCGACCGGCTCCTCATCACGGTCGGCTACCGCCTCGGCCTGTGCAGCCGCTCCGCCGACACGGTGGCGCGCCTGGGCGGCGACGAGTTCGCGATCCTCATCGAGGACGTGAAGACCGAGGACGAGCCCACCCAGGTTGCCGAACGCATCATCGAGGCCTTCCGCGAGCCGATCCTCGTCGACGACTCCGAGCTGTCCGTGCAGGTGAGCGTGGGCCTCGCCTCCGCCACCGGCGGCGACGCCCCCACCGACCAGTTGCTGCGGGACGCCGACATCGCGATGTACGTGGCCAAGCGCAACGGCAAGGCTCGCTACGAGGAGTTCGACGAGTCGATGCACGTGGAGGCGGCGGGTCGCCTCGAGATGGAGATGGATCTCCGCCGCGCGGTGCAGGACGGCGAGTTCTTCCTCAACTACCAGCCCATCGTGAACCTCTCGACCGGCGTGGTCACCGCTTTCGAGGCGCTCCTCCGGTGGCAGCACCCCCAGCGCGGGCTGGTCCCGCCGCTCGAGTTCATCGGCCTGGCCGAGGAGACCGGGCTCATCATCCCCATCGGCGAGTGGGTCCTCGAGGAGGCCTGCCGCACGGCCTGTCGCTGGGACACCGAGCTCCACACCGGCGGCTCGTTCGCCATGAGCGTGAACGTCTCCGCCAAGCAGGTCGAGGAGGAGGGGTTCGTGGATCGGGTGAAGGAGATCCTGGCCGCGACCGGATTCGCGCCTGAGCGGCTGATCCTCGAGATCACCGAGAGCGTGTTCCTGCGCAACGCCTCCCACGCCGCCGACCAGCTCCGCGCGCTGCGCTCGCTCGGCGTGCAGATCGCCATCGACGACTTCGGCACCGGGTACTCCTCGTTCGGCTACCTGCAGAAGTTCCCGGTCACCGTGCTCAAGATCGACAAGATCTTCATCGACGACGTCGCGTCGAACTCCGTCCTGGTCGAGGGGATCATCGAGCTCGGCCGCGGCGTGAACATGCGCCTCGTCGCCGAGGGCATCGAGCACCCGGAGCAGGTGCAGCGGCTCCGCGAGATGGGCTGCGAGGTGGGCCAGGGGTTCTTCCTCAGCCGGCCGCTCAGCGACGACGCCGTTCGCGAGCTGTTCTCAATGAACCATGATCGCGGCGCGGCGCCGCTGGCGTCATCCCTGGAGCCGCAGGAGCAGGCCCCCGAGCGGGCCTACGACGAGGTGGCTTTCACCGAGTAGCAGGGGCCGCCGCACGTCGTGTCCGAGTAATCCTCGGACGTGGTGCCTGGCACCGGATTCGCGATCGGCGCGTAGGTGGCGCTCCCCGGCTTCAACGGCAGACCCGTATTCCCCAGCTCGATACGGCCGGGCTTGTCGTTGTACCCGACCTCCTGGAACGGATCGCTGCGATCGGTGGGCGGCGCCCCGTACCGATCCTTCGTGCAATCGATGAGCGGGATGTCGCACTCCCGGCCGCTCACGTAGAGCGTCGGCGCCACGCCCGCCGGCAGCCAGTAGTCGAACGTGTGGTTCAACGGGAGCGTGGTGTGCGCGGTCACCTGGCCCAGGAGGGCCGGATCGATCTGCCACCAGTGCCCGTTCGCCGCGGCGTACATGACCCACTCGCCCGGGTCGGGCGTCTGCTCGCGCACAGGGCCGTTCGGGTCCTGCGGCACGGGGACCGGGTTGATGCTGGGCTCGGTCGGTCCGTCGAGGGTGGCGTTCACGGTGAGCGACTCGAGCCTCACCGTGTGATGCACGGCGAGCGGCGCGTGGTTCCACCCGGCCTCGACGGAGATCCCGAAGTGCTGCGGGGCCGTGGAGTGCGGAAGCGTGAAGCTCACGGTCACGGTGCCGGCGTCGTTCTTCTTCTCGATGTGGACCGGGATCGACCGGAGCGCCTCGTCGGTCTCCGGATGCACCACGACGGGGTTCACCACCATGACCCCGGCCTGAGGGCCAAGGTCGAGCGTGTAGGTGTAGGTCCCGCCGACGTCGCGGTACCGGGGGCAGGCCTGCGGGAACGCCGCCGCGGCGCTCGGGAGGCCGAAGAGCGAGCACTCCTCCTCGGAGAGCGCGGGGCCGCCGTCGCCGTTGATCCACACGTCCACGTGCTGGAGCTCGCGACCCTCGGCGTGATCGCCGAGCCGGCCCGCGGCGTTCTTGCGGAAGGTGGCCACCTCGTACAGGGGGTGCAGCTCCGTCTGCTCTCCGCGGATGGTGCCCGGCGAGGCGAGATCCTTGAGGGTCTCCTCGGGATCGTACGGAAGGAGCTGCGAGACGCCGAACGTGTCGTCGGCGGGCCCGTTGCCCCAGTGCCCGCAGTCCCAGATCCAGCTCCCGCTCTCGCGGACCCGGTCCCCCACCTGCGGCCAGGCCCACTGCGGCATGAGCGCGCCCTCCCACTCGGTGCCGATGTTGCCGCCGCCGTTACCGGTGGCTGGCAGGTTGGTGTACGGGGCGTCGGGGTGAACGTCGATGTCCACGTCGTTGTAATCGTGATTTACGAACAGGTCGTCACCGGCCGGGTGGATGTCGGCCACGACTCCCTCGACGCTCTGCCGGCCGGCCGTCGTGTCCCCGGCGGCCCGCGCTTGCAGGACGCTGGCCCGGTTCACGTAGACCCACTCGGGGGTGGTGAGGGTGAGCTGCATGCCGTTGCTGCGCTGGCAGCCGTCGGCCAGCGGCTGCTTGTGGCTGTCGGGCGGAGCACTGGGCGCGCCGGGCGCGCCGGCCGGGTCGGCGGTCTGCCCCGACGAGGGTGTCGGGAGGGCCAGCACGAACGCCATCAGTGGGACGGCGACGGCGGAGAGCCATCCGCGCGCGCGAAGACGAGGCGAGCTGGGGCGCAGCACGGCGGTGCCATACCCGGTGGCGGCGCGAAGCAAACGAAGCGCCCCGTCCGGCCGGCCCGTTTCGTCCCGTTCCGACCAGCTTCAATCTCGGAAAATCGGTTGGTTGAGCCGCGTCGGACGGAGGAGCGAGTCAGTTGGCGCAGGCGCAGCCGGCGCCGCAGCCACCACACCCGGCGGCGGGTGACGGTGCGGCCTCGGCCCGGCCGCCGAGGCCGGCCACCACCGACATCAGGCGCCTGACCTCCGAGCTCTCACAGCTCGGGCAGGGCGGCTCGGCCGGGTCGTAACCCAGGAGGCGGTCGAAGATCTGGCCGCAGTCGTTGCACCGGAACTCGTAGAGCGGCACGGCTCGAAGTGTACGCGGGCGGCGGCCGGGGGCAAGGGCAACCCTCAGTCTGGCATCGGCACGAAGCGGCCGGACGGCTGCGCCGCGTACCACACGAGCGACAGCGCGCAGTGCTCGGCGTGCTTGCGGAGGGTCCACGCACCGTCGCGCTCGGCGTCCCAGGCCTCGGGGCCGGCGGCTCGCAGCCGGACCGCGTACACACGTGCCAGCCGCCGCAGGCGGGAGCCGGCCTCGCTGAGGTCCATCTCGGTGAACGGCGCCAAGTCGGCGGGCATGGTGACCATCCGGCCCTTCCACGTGTCCTCGAAGGGCTCGTCGCCGGCCAGGACCATCTCCGTGTGCGTGAGGTGGTCGATCAGGTGATCGGTGACCCGGCGCAGGCCCTTGTGCGGCGTCCACACGCTCCCCTCCGAGGCCGTGGGGCGGCCGTCCCAGGTGAGCCAGGCCCCCGCCTCGCGCAGCGACCGCTCCACCGCCTCGATCACCATCTCGGGCGGATCCAGCTTCGCCAGCTCCTGCTCGTCCACGCCATCCATATACCACCCACCGGCAGGCCGGGAAAAAAGAACGAGCCCCCGGCCGTGGCCGAGAGCTCGTCCGGTGCGCCGGGTGGCCCCGTCGCGGTGTTCCCTAGGCGGCGCGGGTCACGGAGGTCTTCGCCCCGCCCTTGCGAGCCTTCGGCTTCGGAAGGAACTTCTCCGTCACCGGCGACACGGCGTCCACGAACGCGAGGCTGTAGTCGCGGTTCGCCTTCATCCACTTCTCCGCGAGGCCGAAGTACGCCTTCACGGCGTCTTCGGGCGCGGGGATCCGGTCCGCGAAGGGCACGAGACCGTGCACATCCGGCACGAACGAACCCACCAGGTCGCTCACGAACGCGACGGCGGAGATGCCCCTGCTCTGCGCGCGCTTCATCAGGTCGAGCGCCTGCTCGCCCGTGTCGGTGACAGCCGACAGATATGCAGCCATGTGGCTCTCCTTTCGTATCGGGAACCCGTGTTCCCTCTGCTGGTGCTAAGTCTACCAAGCAGCTGCTTGGAGTGTCAAACGAGGGGCGACGGTTCAGCGTGCGGCGGTCTTGCGCTCGCGGGCGGGGCGCTTGCCCGTTCGAGACTCGCTCCCCTGGCCGACGAAACTCCGGTACACCCGGAGGAGGGTCTCCTTCTGCTCCGGATGCAGGCGGTCGTCGACGCGGATGGCGTGTTCGGTGTCGGTGGGTTGCGCGGAGCCACCCTTCAGGAAACCGGCTTGCGTGAACAGCGACTCGGCCGAGATGTCGAGGGCCTCGGCGATGGACTTCAGGACCTGGGCCGACGGCCGGTAGATCCCGCGCTCGATCTGACTGAGGTACGGGTTCGACACTCGCGTGAGCTTGGCCAGCTCGCGCAGCGAGAGGTTCGCCAGGCGCCGCTGCGAGCGGATGAAGTCCCCCAGTCGATCGGCCACGAAGCAAGCTTAGCAGATGCTTGGTGACCCAAGCAAGGGGCCCGGCTAGCGACCGGTCAGCTCGTCGATCTCGTGGATCTCCTGGTCGGTGAGCCTCCATGCCGTCGTGGCCGCCGCGTTGGCCCGGACCTGCTCGGCCGACGTCGCTCCGGCGATCACCGTGCAGACGGCCGAACGGGACGCCACCCAC
The DNA here is from genome assembly GCA_046263085.1 of Actinomycetota bacterium. GTDB lineage: Bacteria > Actinomycetota > UBA4738 > UBA4738 > JACQTL01 > JBHELK01. Next base: position 12,595 of record JBHELK010000071.1, on the reverse strand, counting down.
GACAGGGCGAGCTCGAGAAGGGTGTGACCTCGGGACTCCGCGAGCTCCCGCAGCGCGTCGGCCGCTTCGAGCCGACGCTCCTCGATGACCTTCTCCGATGGCTGATCACCAGACCCGCCGAGCCGGGTCCCCGCCGGCGCGAGGGAACCGCGACGGTACTTGCCGGTGAGCAGACCGGAGGCGAGCGGGAAGTACGGCATGAAGCTCATCCCGAGCCGCTCGCAGGCGTCGAGCACGCTTTCCTCCGGATCGCGGTGCAGGAGGCTGTACTCGTTCTGCACCGTCGCGAAGGGCCCCAGGCTCTCCCTCTCGGCGAACGTGGCGGCCTCCCCCAGCTGCTCGGGGCTGAAGTTCGAGCACCCGATCTCGCGGACCTTCCCCTCCCCGACGAGCTCGTTCATCGCGCCGAGCGTCTCCCCCACGGGTGTCTGGGGATCCGGCCGGTGCAGCAGGTAGACGTCGATGCGATCCATCCCGAGGCGCCCCAGGCTCGCGTCGCAGGACGCGCGGACGACGTCGGGCTGTCCGGGGCTCGAGCCGTCCGGCGGCTGCATCATGCCGAACTTCGTCACGACGACCGCCTCGTCTCGCCGTCCACCCAGCGCCCGGCCCAGGAACTCCTCGGAGTGGCCGTTGCCGTAGATGTCGGCCGTGTCGAAGGTGGTCACCCCGGCCTCCAGCGCGGCGTCGACGACCTCGAGGGTCCGCGCCTCGTCGACGCGGCGGCCGAAGTTGTTGCAGCCCAGCCCGGCCAGCGAGACCTCGATGCTCCCGATCCGTCGCGTGTTCACCCCTCTATCATCACGCGACCTGCCCGTGCCCGCATCGGCCCGCTCGGAGGGCGGAGGTACAGTACGGCCCTGATGCAGGGCCCCCTGAACCAACCGATCCGCATCGGGGGATGCGAGATCCGCAACCGCCTGTACCGGGCGCCGGTGCTCGAGGGCGCCGGCAGTGGCGAAGACGCACCGGCCATCTATCGCGAGGCGTTCGAGCAGAACGCCCGCGCCGGCGTGGGACTCATCATCCAGGGCAACTCCTGCATCACCGAGGAAGGGCGTTCCTCACCCGGCATGACCCTCGTCAACACGCGCGAACGCACGCTCCCCCTGCGAGAGGTCACCGACGCGGTGCATCGCCACGGGGGGCGGATCTTCCTTCAGATCGGCCACGCGGGGATCTACTCGATGGAGGCATGGCACGAGACGTACGCGCGGCGGCGCACCGGTCCGGTGTGGGCCGTGTCGAAGCCGCCGATCCACGTGAAGGCCGCGCTCCGTGGGGTGCCGCTCAAGATCCTCACGACCGAGGACATCTACGAGCTGGCCGAGGCCTTCGGCCGGAGCGCGGCGTGGGCCCGGGAGGCGGGCTACGACGGTATCCAGCTCCCCTCCTCGAACGCGAAGTTCATCCACCAGTTCCTCTCTCCGTACTACAACCGCCGCAGCGACGAGTTCGGCGGCTCGGTGCGCAACCGGGCACGGATCCTCGAGCTGCTGGCGAGCGTGATCCGGCGCGATGCCGGCGAGGACTTTCCCCTCACCGTGAAGATCCCCATCGGGGAGGACGCGCCGCCGTTGTCGCCGAAGACGACGTTCGAGGAGGGCATCGAGCTCTGCCGGATCGCGGAGGGACTGGGCTACGACGCCATCACGCCCGTGGGGCTCTCGGTCTTCCCGCACGGCTCGCTGTGCCGGGGCGGGTACCCGTCGTCGATCACCGACACGAAGTCGATCCGCGAGCGATTCGACGAGGCCCTCGGCCACTCGCGACTGAAGCTTGCCATCCTTCGGTGGGGGTATCGCCGCGCCGCGAAGATCTATCCGTTCGAGCCGGTGTGGAACCGTCCGTTCTTCACCGCGGCCAAGCGCGCGGTGTCGATCCCCGTGTTCGCGGTGGGCGGCATCCGGACACTCGACGAGTGCGAGGGGATCCTGTCGGGCGGCGATGCGGACATGATCGGCATCGGACGCCCGTTCTACGCGGAGCCGGAGCTCCCGGGGCGGCTGCTGGCCGGCGACCGAGCCGAGGCGCTGTGCGAGAACTCCAACCGCTGCCTGCCGGCGCAGCAGCTGGGGATGCGGGCGGCCTGCTACAACCCGAACGTGGCGAGGAAGCGGGCGGCGAGGCGGGTCAGTTCGTCGGCTGCAGCGCGCTCCGACGAAGCTTGATGAACTCCACCACCTCGCGTGCCATCGTCTCGAGCTGAAGCCGGGCCTTGTCGTCGACCACGTCGCCGTCATCGTTGAACACCTTCATCGTGGAGTTGATGGCGACGCCGAGCGGCGTGGCCCAGCCACGGAGGGCGTGCACGATGGATCGCAGGGCCTCGAGTGTGGTGATGGTCCCCTGCCACCCTGCTCCGGTCGCGATGAGCCCGACCGGCGTGCCGGTCAGGTAACAGCGCGTCGGGTCGTCCCGGAGGTCCTCGGTGTAGTCGATGGCGTTCTTCACCATGCCGGAGACGCTGCCGTGGTAGCCGGGTGAACCGATGATGAGCCCGTCGGCGCGCCGGATCTCCTCGAGCAGCCGCAGCGCTCCGGGCGCACGCTCGGTGAGCTCCGGGTCGTAGTGGGGCAGATCGGCGAGATCCGCACCCGCGAAGAGGGTCGTCGTGACGCCGTGCTCCTCGCAGGTCCGCAGGGCGTACCGGAGCGCCCGCTCTGTGGAGGAGCCGGGGCGCGTGGTGCCACCGATGCCGACGACATGCGGCCTGCTCACGACGGCACCTCTCGGTCGCCCGCGGCGCACGAGACGATCGGCACGCCGCGAGCCTCGAGCGCGAACCGCGTGGCCGTGTCGTTCAGCAGCGCCACCGACCCGATGTCGAGGGCCCTGATGATCTGCGCGGCAGCATCGTGCGAGCCGGTCCCGGCGCAACAGCCGAGCTCGGCCTCGTCGCCCCTCAGGTACACGATCGCGCCGCGCCCCTCGTCGGCGATCGCGCGCATCGACTTCTCGAGCCGAGCTCCACAGTCACACGCCAGGCTGCCCAGGACATCGCCGGTCAGGCACTCGGCGTGTACGGCGACGGTGACGCCCGGGCCCTCGATGTCGCCCTTCGTGAGCGCGACGTGGTCGAGGCCGTCGACGTCGGAGTGGAACGCGATCGCCGTGAAGCCGCCGAACGGTGTCGGGATCCTGGCCTCCGACAGACGGCGCACGTGCGGCTCGTGCTCCAGCCGGTACGCAACGAGGTCGGCGATCGTGATGAGGTGCAGGCCGTGTGTGCGAGCCACCGCCGCCAGATCGTCGACCCGGGCCATCGATCCGTCGGCGCTGAGGACCTCACAGATGACGCCGGCCGGTTGCAGGCCGGCGAGCCGCGCGAGATCCACGGCAGCTTCGGTGTGACCGCGACGCTCCACCACACCACCGGGCTTGGCGATCAACGGGAACACGTGGCCGGGCTGGCGAAACTCCGCGCGCGTCGCCGCGGGCTGTGCGACCCGCGCCATGCACCGGGCGCGGTCGATGGCGGAGGTCCCGGTGTTGGGCGGATCGGCGAGATCGATCGACGTGGTGAACGCGCACCCGTCGTAGTCGCCGCGACGCGGCATGAGCCCGAGGCCGAGGGTCGCGGCCCGGTCGGGCAGGATCGGCATGCACACGATCCCCCGGCCGTGCGTGACCATGAAGTTCACGGTCTCCGGCGTGACCAGCTCCGCCGCCATTACGAAGTCGCCTTCGTTCTCGCGTCCGGGATCGTCGACGACCAGGACGATCTCGCCTCGGGCGATGGCCGCGATGGCGTCCTCGACCGGGGCGAACGGCCTTGGTTCGGCGGGCTCTGCGGCCCCGAGGTCCTCCTGGATGATGGCCATGTGTTTGCTATTGCGAACAGTTGGTCAAAATGACAAACGAATCGTACCACGATAGGGTGCGTGGTCAAACGCGAGCGGGAGCCCATCGATGACCAACCAGGTGTTCGCCGCATTCGACCTCACGGGCCGGACGGCCGTCGTGACCGGGGGCGGCAGCGGCATCGGCCGGGCCACCGCCGAGGTGCTGGCCGGGGCAGGGGCCAACGTGGTCGTCGGGGACATCGATCCCACCGGGGCCGAGGAGACGGTGCGCCTGATCACCGAGGCCGGCGGCAAGGCGCTGGCCCAGGGATGCGACGTGTCCCGTAAGGCCGAGGTCGACTCCCTGGTGGACCGGGCCGTCTCGGAGTTCGGCCGGCTCGACGCCATGTGCAACGTGGCCGGCATCGCCACCGACGGGCTGGTCGTGGACACGACCGAGGAGCAGCTCGATCGAGCCATCTCCGTGAACCTCAAGGGCGTGTTCTTCGGATGCCAGGCCGCGCTGCGCGTGATGATCCCCCAGGAGAGCGGCTCGATCGTGAACGTGTCCTCCACCGTCATCGACACCCCCGGCCCGACCTTCGGGGTGTACGCCATGACGAAGGCGGCCGTGGCGCAGCTCACGAAGACGGTCGCCGCGGAAGCCGGACGGCACGGCATCCGCGTGAACACCATCGCGCCCGGCTTCACGATCACGGCGTTCACCTCGCGGCATCTGTACGAGGAGGACGGCACGCTGAACCAGGAGAAGTACGACGCCTTCGTGAAGCAGATGCAGAAGCTTTCGCCGCTCCGACGGGTGGGCGAGCCGATCGACCAGGCGTACCTGATCCTCTATCTCGTCTCCGACGCCTCGAAGTTCTCCACCGGGCAGGTCTGGCGCGCCAACGGCGGCCAGGCCATGGCCTGACGGCCGTCGTTGCGACTGGCCCGGGACGGCGGCCCTTAGTCTCGGCCTGAATGCCCTTCGCGAGCAGGCCCTCTCCTGGCTAAGAAGATACTAGCCAGGAGAGGGAGTCCGTGGATCGGGAACGACAGCGCGCTTTCTCGCGCCGTTCCATGTCATCGCTGTCGCGATGAGCATTCCGAAACGTATCGGTTCCTCCGAAGGTAGAACCATAGGGATGCCAGAAGGGCAAGAGCGGAGAACACCGAGTCGGCGGTCCAACGGATCCAAGCGGCCGGGTCGGGGTGCAACTTTATCCTGGCCACGACGCCCTCACCAGCGCTCAGGATCCTGCGCTCGAGACAATTTTCTGTCGTCCCCTCTGATCTCGGTTGCGTCTCCAATACGGCCGGAACCTTGGGTGGGCAGATGGTCAGGCGGGCCCGTTCGAACCGATAGAGCGAGAGGATCGCTGGAATCTCACCTGCCTGCACGGTGAGCTTCGGAGCTCGGCCTGGTGGATATACGTCATTGATCCTGGCCACGCCGATGGAGTAGCCGCCGTCGTTTGCGTCGATGCTCACGGAGCTCTGGTTCCGAGGGAACAATTGGCGTGCGACCAATTCGGTCAGCGAGCGGAGATCTCGCTGGCGGGTGGGTGGGAGCGAAACCCGGATCTCTCCTCCACCTTGGGCGCCGATCGTCACGTCGATCCACGCTTCGGTTGCATCATCAGGAACCGGGTAAGGGTCGCACGCCGTGAGCAAGAGAGCGGCGCCGAGCGCCAGCCCCACCGAGACGCCTCGGGCCGACGCCAGGATCCGCATCTTGTGAGGTGTATGTGTTTCGGAACGTCTCTGAGGCGGCATCCGAGCAGGACTACGGTGCCCCAGGCTCGCGGCCCTGGATCGACTTCGTGACGCGGCCGGCGGCCTCTCGCAGCCGGTCCGCGTATCGCGGGATCTGCTCGGCGGGAAGCTGATCCTGGAACCCGATCAGGAACAGGGCCAGGGTGACCCCGCCGTCGGGGGCGAATACCGGCGCCCCGATGTGGTTCAAGCGGTACGAGCCCTGCGCCTCCAGCTCGACGAGCGCGTACTCGTCCTCCTGGAGGCCCTTCACGCCCTCCTCCATCGCAGCGTGGCCGGCCTCCTTCAGCGCCTCCACCAGCCTGCGATACGCGCCGCGGGCGATGCCGATCGAGTAGCCGCGCTCGCGCACGGCGTCGACCGCCCCGCGGTACCGGTCGAGCTCGCCCTTCTCGGGCTCCACGCGCGCGAGGTACCGGTCGATCGCGCGCTGATCCGACCATGCCACGAACACCGTCCCGAGCGGCGGGACGAGCGGCAGTCGCATCCCGGGCTGGATGTTCAGCCCGAACGGCCCCGGCGTGCCGGTGCGAGCCAGGATCACGATCTCGTCGTGGATCGCGGCGCTGGCCACGCAGTCGAGGCCGAGGTCGTCGGTGATCGCCCGCATCTCCGGCAGGGCTGCATCCACCGCCGGTGAGGACGCGGTGGCCGCGTTGCCGAGCGCGATGAGGGCCGGGCCGATCCCGTAGGTCTTCTGATCGGGGTCCCGGATCAGGTACCCAGCCTCGACCAGCGCCCACAGGATGGCGTGCAGCGTTGCCTTGTTCAGATCGAGGTCCCGCGCGATCTCCGAGAGCGTGAAGCGCTCCGTGGGATGCGCGGCGAGCAGGTTGAGGATGGCGATGGCCCGCTCCACGGCCGGCGCGCGACGCGGCATCGCTACGAGCCCTCCACCATCTTGCGGAGCACGGGCCCGATGGCATCGGCCAGAGCCCGGTGCCCGTCGTCGTCGGGGTGGATCCCGTCGGCGAGCTGCGACTCGTGCACGAGGTGCCGCCCCGGGACGAGCTCGAGGTGGAGGTCGCCCGATCCGATCCGATCCCGCGCGACCGCTTCCATCGCCGCGCGGAGATCCTCGAGCGATGCGCCGAGCCGGTTCTGCGTGGTCTCGGCGTCGGGCCGCACGACGGGGCTCACGACCACGATCGGCGTCTCCGGGTGGCCCTCGCGGACGACCTCGAGGAATGCACGCACCGCCGCGGCAAAGAGCTCCACGCTGTGCGGTGCGCGCGTCCAGCAGTTCGTGCCGTGGGTGACCGTGATGACGTCGGCTCGCATCTGTGCGATGTGCTCCGCGGAGACGACCTCGCCGCGGGCCGCGCCCGCGTAGGCCATGTTCACGACGTCGAACCCCAGGTCGCGCCCCGCGATCGCGGGCCACGCCATCGCCGGCTCCGACGCGCACCACCCCTCGGCCACCGAGTCGCCGTACGCGATCCATCGCGGCTGCTCGGGAGCCGGGGCGATGGATCCGCCGCCGGCGGCGTGGACGTCGAGGATCGTGGGGCGCATGCCCTCGGGCAGGTACACGATAGTCCTGCCGCCGGAGGCGCCGAGCCGCACCGTCCCCTCGCCGAGCTCAGCCTCCTGCTCGTCGAGGCGTTCGCCGTCGCTCCACGAGGTGAAGGCCCGGCCGGCGGCATCGCCGCGGTAGCCCAGATCCTCCGTCGTCGTGCGGTAGTCGATCTCCACGGCCTCTGCGTCGGCGACGAGCTCGAGGCGAACCCCGACCGGGATCCTCGCCTGCGCCCACGTGTCCTGCGGCAGCCGTGGATCCGGCTTCGCCCGCGGATAGGGCACGCGCTCGTTGCCGTCGAACGCGATCCCGCGGAGGAACGGCTTCGGGTCCACGGCTAGAGGTCCATGGGGTAGGGGAACTTGGCGGCCACGCCACCATCGACCACGAGCGTCACGCCGTTCACGTACGAGGAGAGATCGCTCGACAGGAACAGGATGGCCGCCGCGATGTCGCGCGGCTCGGCCACGCGCCGGAGCGGCGCGTTGTCGCTCTGGAGCTTGCGCCCCCGGTCGCCGAGGTAGCCCGACACGCGAGGCGTCCACACCACGCCGGGGGCGACGGCGTTGGCCCGAACACCGGACGGGCCGAGCTCGACGGCCAGGGACCGGACCCACGACATCAACCCTGCCTTGGCGGCCCCGTACGCTGCGTGGCGAGGCGCCGAGGTGATGCCGCTCACGCTGGCCACGAACACCATCGGGCCGCCGCCGTCCTCCGCCATCACACGACCCGCGGCCTGGGAGAAGAGGTACGCGTGACGAAGGACAATGTCGAACGTCCAGTTCCAGTCCTCGTCGGAGGTCTCCAGCGCGTCGGCGTAGCGGGCCATGCCGACGATGTCCACGACGCCGTGGATGCGCCCGAGCTCGCGCCGAGCCTCCTGCACCGCACGTTCCACATCCCCCCGGTCTCGGGCGTCCGCGACCCAGGGAACGCCGTCCACCTCGTCGGCGATCTGCTTCGCCAGCTCGTCCTGGTTGTCGATGCAGAACACCCGGGCCCCGGCCTGCGCGAGCGCGTGCGTGGACTGCCGGCCGATCCCCTGGCCCGCGCCGACCACCACGAAGCCGCGCCCGTCCAGGCGAAGGAGATCCGGATAGGAGGCAACGGGGCTCTCGTCGGCGGAGGTCATCGCGTCACTCCCCCACTCGGGATCGTTAGTCGATCACGCCCCCGTAGGCGCCGGCAGACTCGACGGCCGGGCCGGCGGGACGCGCCGTGACCTCGATCCCCTCCTTCTCGAGCTCCGGGATCACGTGCTTGCCGAGGAACTCGATCGTGCGGACCACCGAGTCGTGCGGGAGGAAGCCGAACTGCACGTAGCACAGCAGGCGGTCGACGCCGAGAGCCGCGTAACGGCGCATCTTCTCGAGGCACCGCTCGGTGTCGCCGACCACGATCATGTCGGCGTCGATGAACGTGTTCGGGTCGAACTTCCCCTCGCTGTGCTTCTTCAGCAGGGGGAAGATGCGGTCCTTCTCCTCCTGGCTGAAGTGCGGGAACTCCCACTGCAGCGTGAACTCCGCGAGGTGCTGGTACCACCACCACACCGAGTCCAGGAGGCGGTTCTCCTCCAGTTGCTTCTCGTCGTCGACGCAGTGCACGAGCGTGTACGCCGCCACCTGGTTCGTCGTGACCTGCGTGAGCGGCGTGGGGTTCGCGGCCTGCTCGCGGTACTGCCGGATGTGCTCCCCCATCTTCTCGATGGGCTGCATGATCGAGAACGACAGGAGTCCCATGCCGAGCTTGCCGGCCACGGCGCTCGAGCCCTCGGAGGTCGCCGCCATCCACGCCGGCGGGTGCGGGTCCTGGAACGGCTTCGGCGTGACCATGCGCTTGGGGAACGAGAAGTTCTCGCTCTCGTACTCGAAATACTCGTCCTCCCACATCTTCACCACGATCTCGATGGCCTCCTGCCAGTGCTCGCGGCTCTTCTCTCGATCGACGCCGAAGGCGATCTGCTCCATCGGGGTGGAGCGGCCGGTGCCCCACTCCACGCGACCGCCGGAGAGGACGTCGACCGTGGCGACCTTCTCCGCGATGCGCGCCGGGTGGATGAAGCCGAACGGCGTGAGCGTGACCCCGAACCCGAGGCGGAGGTTCGACGTGATCTGGCTGAGCGCGCCGAGCACGACCTCGCTGCTCGGACAGTGCGAACGGCCCTCCCGGAAGTGGTGCTCCACGAGCCACACGCCGTTGAACCCGAGGGTGTCGGCGAGCGCGATCTGCTCGAGAGCGTCCTTGTAGGCCTTCTGCTCCGCCTCGCGCTGCGCGTAGGGGTGCGGCTTGTCCGGCCATGGCTTCGGGACGTCGATCTCGTACAGCAGGTCGAGCTTCATCAGCTGCTCCTTTTCGTTACTGCAAACGCTCGGTCGCTATGGCAAACGCGAGTATCCGGGGAGCTGGAGGGAGTGTCAAACACGCCCGCCCGGCTACTTGGCGCAGAACTGCCGGGGTGGCCCACGGTGGACACAGATGAACGACCAGCCAAAGACGAAGGCGCTGTAGTGGAAGGGCCCCACGTGATAGCGGATGAAGAACCCGCCCACGTGGTAGCGACCGACCTGCTCCGCGCGCACGACCGGGAGGATCGCCAACTCGTGCGATTCGCCGGGGGCAACCTCCGTACCTACGAGAGGACTCCTGCAGGTCGGGGCAACATCCAAGAGGAGGCCGCCGGCTGTAACGATGCATCGGTGTCCACCCGCATTGTTGAGGCCGGGCCTCTCGACGTAGGTCCCCACCAGGCGAAGCCCAGCCGACGGATCCAGCATGTCGATCCCGTCCAGCGTCGCCGTGAGATGGCCACGATTCCGCGCGTAGACCAGTCCGCCGAGAACCACTTCGTCGCCGGGGTGGACCTGGACCCCGAGGCCGTCCCCGCCGGAATCCGTCTGCAGAAACGTGGCGTCGGCGAGTGGGCCACCCCAGATCCCGAGCCAGGAGGCCTGGTAGAAGCCGAGACCAACCCACACGAGCAGGAGAGGGATCATGGTCGCCACCAGCTTCGTTCTGGATTTGTGGCCGGTTGTCCAGCCGGGCTCGTACCAGCCGGACGCCCTCCGCTCGGAGAACCCGAACACGAGGCTTCCAGCCGCGACGAGCGAGAGGGCCCCGCCGACCCAGAGCCCCACCCACGGGACGTCGGTCACCGCCAGGGACCATTTCGCCAGACCCGCCCCCACGAACCCCACGACGATGACCCAGTGCCAGGGTTCGACGAACGGTCGACCCCCCCGCCTGCGGCCGACGATCCAGAGAACGACCGTCGCTACAGCGAGGAGCTCCGCAAGGAATCCGATCAATGAGGCGTTGCCCTGCCAGACCCATGCGTTGAAACACGCGCCGAGGCGAACCCCCTTCTCGTGGCTCACCAGGCAGATGCGTTGCCAGGGAATGAGTCCGTCGATGAAAAAGAGGAGCGCCGCAACAGCGACGATGCTCTCTCCCCGCACAGCCTTGAAGCGAGGCTCGATGGCTGGCGCGGCCTGCTCGGCTCCTGCAGGCGTCCCCATCATCGAGGTCAGATTACGCTTCCGCCCTCACTGAGGATGAGGAGAGCGGATGACGGAATGGATGGGTGTGGGCGGCAAGAGGGTCGTGATCACCGGCGCGACGAACGGGATCGGGCTCGCGGCGGCGGAGGAGCTCGCCAAGCGCGGGGCGAAGCTGGCGTTGGTGGCCCGGAGCGAGGAGCGCGCCCAGGCGGCGGTGCGGCGGATCAGCACGGCGGCCGGCATCGGCACCGAGGTGGACGTGCTGAGCGCGGACCTGTCCTCGCAGGGGTCGGTGCGGAAGCTCGCCGAGGAGATCCAGCAGCGCTATCCGCGCGTGGACGTCCTGGTGAACAACGCCGGGGCCATCAACGAGAAGCGGCACGTGACGGACGATGGGATCGAGCTGACGTGGGCCGTGAACCATCTCGCGCCGTTCCTCCTCACGAATCTCCTCCTCGACCGGCTCAAGGAGAGCGCGCCGGCGCGCATCATCACGACGTCGTCGGACGCGCACACCAGCGCGAAGGAGGGGATCCCCTTCGACGACCTGAACGCCGAGCGGTCCTACGCGGTTCGGGGGTTCCGCCGCTACGGGGAGACGAAGCTCGCGAACATCCTGTTCACGGCGGAGCTCGGTCGAAGACTCGAGGGAACCGGCGTCACCGCGAACTGCTTCCACCCCGGCCTCGTCGCAACCGGCTTCAACAAGAACAACGGCCCGATCATGAAGATCGCGATGCTGTTCGCCCGACCCTTCTCGCGGAGTCCGGCCAAGGGCGCGGAGACGCTGGTCTGGTTGACGGACTCCACCGAGGTGAGCGCAGAGAACGGCGGCTACTTCGTCGACGAGAAGCGGGCCACCCCGAACGCGCCGGGCCAGGACATGGAGGCCGCGAAGCGACTCTGGGAGATCAGCGAGGAGCAGACGAGCCTGGGAGCAGCGGCCGGACGCTGATCCCCTCGTCTTCTGCCAGGAGCGCGCGGAGCTGGTCGACGGTCATGTTCCCGCCCGACGCCACGAGCGCCACCCGTCTTCCCGCGAGCCGTTCGCGGAGCTTGATCGCGGCGGCGAGCGGCGACGCGCCCGCCGGCTCCACGAGGTTCCGCGTCGTCTCGATCATCGACACGGTGGCCCGCTGGATCTCGTCCTCGCTGACCAGGACGAAGTCGTCGAGGCGCTCCCACAGGATCCGCTGCGGCAGCTCGAAGGCGACGCGAGTCGCGAGCCCCTCGGCGGCGGTTCCCATGCGGTCCTCCAGGAGACTGCGCTCCCGCCACGATCGGTACGCCGCCGGCGCCGCCTCGGATTGCACGCCGATCACCTCGATGGCCGGGCGCACGGCGTTCGCCACGATGCACGCGCCGGCCGCGCCGCTCCCGCCGCCGATCGGCACGATGATGACGTCGACGTCCGGACGATCCTCGAGGATCTCGAGCGCCGCGGTGGCGACGCCCGCGATGAGGAGCGGCTCGTTTCCCGAGTGCACGTAGCGGATGCCGTGCTTCTCCGCGAGCTGCTGGCAGTGCTCGCGCGCCTCGTCGAAGTCGGTGCCGAAGATGACGACCTCGGCGCCCCGATCTTGGATGGCCCTGATCTTCACCGGGTTGGCGCCTTCTGGGACCACGACGGTGGCCTTCACCCCGAACACCTCGGCGCCGTACGCGACGGACTGGCCGTGGTTGCCGGTGGATGCGGCGATCACACCGCGGACGCGATCCTCCTCGCCGAGCTGCGAGACGAGGTTCACCCCGCCCCGGGCCTTGAACGCCCCCGTGACCTGATGGTTCTCGTGCTTCACCCAGACCTCGGTCCCGACGAGGGCTGCGAGGGCTGCATGCAGGTGCAGCGGTGTCCGCACGACGTGCGGCCCGAGCCGTCGCTTGGCGTCGAGGACGTCCGCGAAGCTCGGCGCCTCCAGCGCGCTCGCCACTAGCGCGGCGTCCCCGACACGCCGGCGAAGACCAGGCCGGCCACGCTGTCGCGCATGTGGTCGATGGGGATGCCCCAGAACTCG
>JBHELK010000070.1:0-7290 GCA_046263085.1 Actinomycetota bacterium | reverse complement strand
GTGCCGGTGTGTTCGGGCCATAGCCGGTGGAGCTGGGCGAGCGCGGCTGAGTGGAAGGTCCGGGCCTCGACGCCCTCAACGCCGAGCCGAGCGAGCCGCTGCTTCAGCTCGCCGGCGGCCTTCTCGGTGAACGTGACGGCGAGGAGCTGCGAGGGTCCGAACGCGCCGCTCGCCACCTGATACGCGATCCGATGCGTGATGGTGGTGGTCTTGCCCGTCCCCGCCCCGGCCAGGATCGCCACCGGCCCCTGAGTGACCATGGCCGCCTCGCGCTGCGCCGGGTTCAGATCACTCAGGACCGCGTCGGCTGCCACAGGTCGATCGTAGCGGTCAGTACTGACATCCAAGTTCGGTCGCCTCGAGCGGCTCGCGGATCAGGCCGCCCCCCAGCGCTGGGCGATGTACCGTTGACGCTCCTTCTCGTCCTCGATGGCCCGCGTCCCGTTGTTCAGACGCACGTAGAAGAGGCGCTTCTTGCCGAACTGCCCCCGCTTGTCGACGACCGTGACCTCGGCATCGACGGGATGACCGGATGGGTCCACGTGGACCCGGCAGACATCGTGGCCGTCAACGTGGTGGATCGTGGTCGCCACGTTCGTGGCCGCGGCGAGCCCCGCCGCGTTCTCGATCAACTGGTTCAGATGCAGCAGGAACAGATCCGAGTCGAACTTCCCCTGCTTGCGGAGTGTGGCGTAGTCGTGATCGAGGCCGGCGACGCCACCATCGTCCGACACGCCGATCAGAAGCGTCCCGCCGAACTCTGAGTTCAGGAACGCCGCGATCGTCTTGATCACCGCGCTCTCCACCAGTCTGCTCTTCTCGCCTTTCTCCAGATCCCAGCGGAGCGTCGACTTGAACTCCAGGTGCTTGTCCTCGCTTCGGCCCAGGAGCTCGCCGATCGGACAGTTCTTCTGGTACGCAACCCGGGCTCGCTCGTAGACCCGGGGCATCAGCGCGTTGACCACCTCGGCCCGAAATTCTGGCTTGTCGAGGATCCGGATGGTCAAGTCCTCGGCCTGGTGCATCCGCGCCGCCACGGCATCCCTGAACCGATCCTCGAACTCGAGCCCGAAGTTCTCCTCGGTGTTGACTGCGGCTTGCTGCTGGACCTCGGGGTCGGCGACGAGGTCCGCACCGATACCCTCGAGATGCAGTCGGTCGGCCTCGGACAGATCGGCACCGAAGCGCTCGTTGAGCCGCTGGATGAGCTCCGACAACGAAGCCATGAGCTCCTCGTGGCCGCCGGGTCCCCCTTCGCCGAAGACGTGCAGCACTCCCCCGCCCACGTCCAGGCTCAGATCGTGTTCGCCGGTCTTCTTGACCTTCAGATGCGTCATCTGGACCTGGTCTCCGAGATCCAGGGAACCCGCCACCTCGGACGGAAGCCGCGACTCGAGCAACCGGCAGTACGCGTAGCGCTTCTCTATCGCGGTGTCGGCCATGGGAAGGACCTGCGAGATGAATCGGTAGCGCGAGACGAACCGCTTCAGCCAGGCCCGGAATTCGTCCTGGTCCGACTCGTCGAGCTCCGTGAATCGGTCACGGGCCACGTCGAGCAGCGCGTACAGCTTCGCCTGGATCCCCGACCCGTTTCCCGACGATCTGAAGTACGCCTCCGCGAACGCCTCGACGTCCCCGGGCCGGACCACACCGAACCGATCCACCTCCCGCCAGGCGTCGTAGAGCTCGTTCGGATCGGTGGGCACGGCCACCGACGCGTCGTAGTAGGGCGCGAACGCCCGCTGGATCTGCTCGGCGTCGTTCACGAAGTCGAGCACGAACGTGTCGTCCTTCTCGGGATGGATCCGGTTCAGCCGCGAGAGCGTCTGCACCGCGTTCACGAACTCGAGCTTCTTGTCCACGAACATCGTGTGCAGAAGCGGCTGATCGAATCCGGTCTGGAACTTCTCGGCGACCACCAGGATCCGGTACTCGTCGGACGCGAACCGTTCCGCTGTCTGTGACTCCGGGAACCCGTTCATGTTGGGCTCCGTGTAATCGACGCCGCCGTCACCCACGGTCCCCGAGAACGCCACGAGTGCCTTCACGTCCCCGTATCCGTGATCACGCGCGTATGCGTCGATGCCCTGCTTGAACCTCACCGCGGCGAGGCGCGACGGACACACGACCATCGCCTTGGCCTTGCCACCGATCTTGTCCCGGGTGGATCGCCGGAAGTGCTCCACCGCGATCTGGACCTTCTGCTCCACGACCGAGGGGTGGAGCGTTACGAATCTCGCGATGGCCTTGGATGCCTCGCGTACCGAGACTTCCGGGTCCTCCTCGCCGGCGCGGGCGAGACGGAAGTAGGTCTCGTAGGTCGTGTAGTGCTCGAGGACGTCTTCGATGAACCCCTCTTCGATCGCCTGGCGCATCGAGTAGAGGTGGAACGGGCGGTGGTGACCTTCCTCGTCGATCGGATCGCCGAAGAGACCGAGCGTCTTGGCCTTCGGCGTGGCCGTGAACGCGAACATGGAGAGGTTCGTGTGCGGTCCCCGGGCCTTCGCGGAGGCCTCGACCGCCGCTTCGACGGCGTCCCGTGGGTCGATCTCGCCCTCTTCCCCCTCGGGAACCTCCGCCTTGACCCCGCTCAGGGCCTTCTTCATTTCCTGAGCGGTCTCGCCCGTCTGGGAGGAATGCGCCTCGTCGACGATCACCGCATACCGGCGCTCGGTGAGCGAAGCGACTTCGTCCACGATGAACGGGAACTTCTGGAGCGTCGTGACGACGATCTTCGCCTCAGCCGAGCGGAGGGCGTCGGCGAGCTCCTTCGATGACTCCTCGACCTTCTTCACCATCCCGTGCGCGTGCTCGAACTGGTAGATGGTGTCCTGCAGCTGCCGGTCGAGGACCTTCCGGTCGGTGACCACGACCACCTTGTCGAAGACCTTCGTGTCGGATTCGTCGTGCAGCGAAGCCAACCGGTGTGCGATCCAGGCGATCGTGAGCGACTTGCCCGATCCCGCTGAGTGCTGGACCAGGTAGTTCCGTCCGGAACCGTGATCCCGAGCATTGGCCTCGAGCTTGCGGACTGCGTCCCATTGATGGAACCGGGGGAAGACGAGCGTCGCGTCCCTGAGTCCCGACTTGCCCTTCCTTCCCGGTGTCGCCTGCTCGACGTGTACGAAGCGATTCAGGATGTCGAGCCACGCGTGCCGCTCCCAGACCTGCTCCCACAGGTAAGCGGTCGCGTACCCCTCCGGGTTCGCGGGATTGCCTTTCCCGCAGGCCGTCGAACCCGGGTCGCTTCCCCGGTTGAACGGCAGGAACCGGGTCGTCTTCCCCTCGAGCTTCGTCGTCATCATCACGAGGTCCGGATCGACCGCGAAGTGCACGATGGCGCGCCGGCCGAGGAGGGCGTCGCGCCGATCGCGGTCGGTCCTGTACTGCGCCATCGCGTGCTCGACGCTCTGGTGCGTGAGCGGGTTCTTCAGCTCCGCGGTCGCGACAGGGATGCCGTTCAGGAAGAGCACGAGGTCGAGCGCATTGGCGTGCTCCGGCGCGTAATGGAGCTGCCGGATCACCGTAAGCCGGTTCGCGTCGTACTTCGCCTCGAGGTCCGGGTTCAGTCCCGACGCCGGCCGGAAGTACGCGAGCTTGATCTCGACGCCGAGGTCTTCCACGCCGTGGCGTAGCACGTCGATCGTCCCGCGCTCTTCGATCTGCTTCGCCAGCCGCTCCTGGAACCGCCGCTGCGCGACGTTCGGATCGCCACCGTTGCGCTGGACGAGGTCCTCCCAGGTGTCCGCCTGCGTCGCCCCGATGAAGGTGAAGAGCTCCGCGGTGTCGAGGGCGAGCGCCGGGTCGTAGTGGATGGGCAGCCCGCGCGTGTAGCCGTGCGCGAGCAGGTGCTCCTCGATCGCCTCCTCGAACGCGATCTCCTTCGTGATCTTCATCGAGTTCGTGGTCCTCTAACTCAAGCTTTCCCGAGGATAGGCGCACACGCTTCGTCGAGGAGCGAGGGGTTCCAAATCACATCCGGAGGATTTACCATTACTCCCGATGGCGGAGCGGATCAGGCTGCGGATCGGGAACATGGGCAAGGCGGTGCTGGTCACCGGCCAGGCCTACCAGGACCCCAAGGACGCGCTGAACGAGTTCGTCTCGAACGCCGCCGACGAGTATGCGGAGGCCGACCTGCGCGGACGTCGCATCCGGATCGTTCTTCGCCGCCGAGGCCGGTATCCAGTGATCGCAGTGGAGGACAGCGGCCGGGGCCTGGACGCCGAGCGGCTGCGTGAGATCGCCCGGAACCTGTTCAACTCCTCGAAGGCCGCGGATCCCAGGACGATCGGCGAGAAGGCCATCGGCATCCTGGCGTTCCAGCAGCTCGGAGGGCGCTGCGACGTCGTCACACGACCCGAAGGATCGCATGAGACGCTGGCTCTTCGGCTGCAGCGCGGAAGCGCCAGGGCCGACCTCGAGCCGAACGAGCGGCGACGGGCCCGGGATGTTCCTGGAACGACCGTGTACATCTCCGATCTCGACCCCGACGTCCTTCGCGTGCTCACCCTCCGCAAGGTGGTCGACTACCTCCGCAGGCGCCGCGGCCATGCTCTCGCTCGAGGCGACTACGAGATCGAGGTCATCGAGGGCCGTCACTCCGAGCTGGTCACCGCGGAGGAACCCGACGGCGTGCGCCTGGACGTCCCGGCCCGTTCCACGCTGTGGGGCCGGATGGAGTTCCGTCTCCACGTGGCGGCCCGTCCCGACCGGCGGCGGCGCGTGGCCGTGGTCGGACGCGGCGGCACGACGATCGTCGACGACATCGCCGAGATCGAGGAGTTCGATCACGGTCCCTGGACGACCGACCAGGTGTCGGGCCTGATCGCCTTCGAGGCCCTTCAGCAATCGGCGGGTCGCCGTGCGGTCCTCCGTGATCGCGACGCCTTCCCGATGTTCGTGGAGGCGGTGCAGTCGATCGAGCCCGCCGTGGCCCGGACGCTGGAGCGCGTGGCCCGCGAGGTGGACGTCGACGTGGCCGGTCGCTTGAGCGAAGCGGTCCGCCGGATCTTCGGCCGGGTGTTGAAGGAGCTGGCCGACCTGGACGACCCGATGCGGAGCCCGGTCGGCACCGAGCCCGGCGAGGGCGCGATCCTGGCCGAGGAGCCGGGCCTGAGGCCCGAAGATGCTGAGGAGCACGCAGCCGAGCCCCGCTTGGGGCCGCCCTCGATCGACGAGCTGCTGCCGGCGGCGGGAGACGAGGAGCCGTTGCCCGAGCCGGAGCGAGACGTGCGGCCCGGCCCGGGACGGCCCCGGAGCCTTCCCACACTGCTCCCCGACCCGTCCCCCGACGGTGTGCGGAGCCGCTTCGATCCGGAGCAGCGGATCGTCTACTACAACGACCAGCACTCCGACTACCTGATGCTGAAATCCGACGAGCAGGCACTCCTCGATTACCTCGCCACCCTCGTCGCGAAGGAGTACGTCGTCTACAACAACCCCCGCGCCGCCTCGGACGAGCTCGCCGAAGAGATGGTGAGGATGCTGATCCGGGTGCGCCGCCACCTCCCCAGGAAGGCGTAGCCGACACGCCTCAGCTGAGCAGGACGAAGCCTTCTCTTCGCGCCGCCTCCGAGAGATCGACGTCGAACGTGTGGAAATGGTGGTGTCGCGGTCGTCCGCGAGCCCACGTCAGCGCTGCTGCGAGCTGCAGGGCGTCCGCAGCGGTGAGCTCATGCCGCAGCAGAAGCCCACCGGCCCGTTCCCGCACTTCCTCGATCGGAGCTACCTCATCCCAGTTGTCCCGAAGAACCAAGAGGTCCCGCCGCGCCCCGTCTGCCTCTGCCGTGGTGAGCACGCCGATTCGTTCGTTCTTCGCGAGCGCGGACAGGCACTCGACGACCGTTCCCCACCAGACGATCATGCGCGCGTCCTGTAGGAGTGCGTCGCGGGCCTGTTCGGAGTGTGGCTCGACCACAAGGAGCGACACGATCGCGGAACTGTCCCAGAACATCGCCTACCGACCCATCCGTCGCTCCTCCAGCAGCGCCGCGAGGACCTTCCCTTCCGGATCCGCAGGCTGGGGAAGGTCCCAGAATTCCGGGGGGATCGATCCGCGCCCTCGGCGGATGACGCCTCGATCGACGAGCTCCTGCAGATCGTCCTCCTCGCCGCTGGAAGCTGGCGGAGAGAGCTGGGCGACCGCCCGACCCCGCTCGGTCACCATGACCGTCTCCCCAGCCTTGACCAGCCTGAGATGCTCCGACAGCTTCGCCTTCAACTCCGAGATCGATACTGAGACCACTCTGGTCACCTCCCGATGACCAGTATAGTCAGAACTGCCATTCCCGTCGTCGGGCAGGAGACGTCCTCGTATCACCTCCGGGGCTGGCAAGCCGTCGCTCCAGATCGGTGAAGGCTTCGATGATCTTCTTCGCCTCGAACGCGCGGTTCCGGCGGCCCACGGTAAGCGGCTTCAACACGCCCACCTTCTGAAGCTTCCCGATCGCCTCGTTGGTCCGCTCGAAGCTCCGCCCGACAAGTTGCGCGGCGCTCTTGACCGTCACGAAGGGAGCTCCTGGAAGCTTCTGGATAAGCAGGTCGATCGCGGAGTTCCGCCTCACCGGCCCCATCGCCTCGCGCCACTGTTCCTGGATCGCCCGGATCCGCTGCTCGAACTCGAGAGCATCGTCGACCGCTCGTTGACATGCGGCAGCGAACGTCCCGATCCACTGGTTGAGCCCCTCCGTGGCCTCCTTCGAGTCGGCCGATCCCATGTACCTGGTCGCGGAGAGACCGGACACATAGTCCCTTGCTCGAGTCGCCAGGACGAGCGAAACGGGGGGAAGGACCCGCGGGGCCAGGCCGCGGCGCCGGAGGATGACGTGGATCAGCGCGCGCCCCGTCCTCCCGTTGCCGTCCGCGAATGGGTGGATCGTCTCGAACTGCGCGTGCGCGATGGCCGCCTGGGCCACCGCGGGGAGCTCTTCGCCGTTGCAGAAGGAGCTCAGGTCCCCGAGCAACGGCCGCACCCGGTCGTGCGGGGGTGGCACGAACGCCGCAGAGCACGGGTTGTGGTCGCTTCCGCCGATCCAGTTCTGGTTCTCGCGGACCTTGCCGGCCTGCGCTTCGAGACGCGTCCCTTCGAAGAGTCTCCTGTGAAAGCCGAGGATCCCGTCGACGGTGACGCCGGATCCCGCGGTCAGGCTTTTGACGGCCCACGTCATCGCGTCGATGTTGCCCAAGACCTCGTCTGCAGTCACGTCGTCGGCCGGGATCTCCATCGCTCTGGCGGCCTCCGCCCGAAGCAGCCGCCGACCCCCCACCTGGAGACCCTCGATGTAGGAG
>JBHELK010000069.1:0-25059 GCA_046263085.1 Actinomycetota bacterium | reverse complement strand
GATCCAGATCCCGAGGATCAGGATCAGCAGCAGCGGGATGCCGATGATGATGGCGAGGATCTTGCCGACGAGCGCGACGATCATGAGTGTCAACATCGTCTAGCCCTACCCGGGCCGACGCCGCCGCACGCCCTCCCACCGATAAAGTGTCGGCACCGGGGCGGTAGCTCAGTCGGTCAGAGCAGCGGACTCATAATCCGTCGGTCGCTGGTTCAAGTCCAGCCCGCCCCACCGCTGAAACCCTTGTCAGAGGAACCTTCCGGTCGTTGAGCGGGAACGGGGATCAACTCTGGTCGCTCCGTGGTCGCCCCTGGAGGGACACCAACGCCACTTGGGCTCGCCGGGGAGCGACCCAGTTGTCACCCGAGGCTGATAACGTTATCATTATCGCCTGTGGCGACCCGGTCGTGGGAGGTCGAGTTCCACCCAGCGTGCGAGGCATGGGCTGACGATCTGCCGCAGGCCGACGGCGAAGCTCTGCTGGCTGCGATCAGGGTACTGAGAGCAGAGGGCCCGGCCCTCGGTCGGCCGCTCGTGGATCGGATCAAGGGGAGTCGCCACGCGAACATGAAGGAGCTTCGTCCGGGTTCCACGGGGCGAACGGAGGTACGGGTGTTGTTCGCCTTCGACAGACAGCGGAGGGCCGTCCTGCTGGTGGGCGGGGACAAGATCGAGGATTGGAAGGGCTGGTACAAAGAGAACGTCTCGATCGCGGACGACCGCTTCGACGAGCACCAAGCTCGAATCCAGCGGGCGATGGCGAGGGAGAAGGCGGCGAAGGGCGAAGATCGGAGACGAAAGCGAGGGAGGAAGCGATGAGTCTGAAGGGATGGGAGAAGAAGGTCCTCAAGGCACCCGGTGCCGCGGCCCGTGTCGCTGAGATCGAGGACGAGCTGCGCCTTGCCGCGGGTCTGACCGCACTGCGGGAGCAAGCCGGCTACTCGCAGCGGGATCTCGCACGTCGCATGGGCATCTCTCAGCCTCGCGTTGCTGCGATCGAGCAGTCTCGAAATGTGACGATCGACGTCCTCGAACAGTACGTCGACGCCGTTGGCGGAAGGCTCGAGGTGACGGTCGTGAAGGGAAGGAACAAGACTCCGCTCATTAGAGCCCGTCGTGCGGGAGCCGCCAAGGTCTCGGCCAACCGCTCGAAGAAGGGTGGTTCGGTGGCTGCCAGTGGTCGCACGCGGGTGGCAGCGAGAAGGCGCGCACCCGCGTCGCGCTAACTGCGATCTTGGCCCCGACGAAGCTCGACTGGGGCGCCCGAAATTCGCAGGCTCCGTCCGGCGTTCCGAAGAGTTCGTTACGGGTATCTACGGGGAAAGCGACCATGGCATCTCGACTCTCTCGGCTGTTTCCTCCGTATCGGCCTGGTTGGTTCGTCTGGCTTCACGGGCTGACGTGGATCGGTCTCGGGCTCGCGGCACTCGTCGTGTCCGCTGGCAAGGATGTTGGGATGTTCCGGTGGACGGCCGCCCTCGGGGCATTCGCCATCGGGCTGATCGTGCTTGCAAACGAGTCCTGGGGGCGGCTGTATCTCTCGCTGGAGCAGACTCACGACCGACCGAGGAACTTCTGGGCGACGCAATCGCTCGGCTTCGCCATCCTGGGCGTCTTCCTCTTCGCCTATGGAGTTCCATCGGTCATCGCCGTCGCCATGGGGATTCACGCTCGCCGACAGATCGCCCAGGGCAACGGTGGAGGCAAGGGAATGGCTACGGCGGGAATCATCATCGGGGCGTGGGAGGTTCTGGGCGTCGTCGTCGTGGTGATCTTGAAATCGTTCATCCACGCAAACTGGGTCAACCAGCTCTAGTGGCGACGCGATTGACCCATCCGGCGCATTGGCTCATGGACACTCGAAGGTACCGCGTCACGCCACTGTTCAAGTGAGGGTAACCATCACCGACTGGCGGCCGCCATGCAGTCTGCATCGCAGGCGATCCCGGTGACGCTGATCCACACCGCGTACGCGCCGTAACCTCCGCCTTCTCTTCCGATCGTCTCGTGGAGCGCCCGCTGTTGAGCCCAGAACCCCGCATACACGGGACCGGAGGAGGTCTGGGATTCAGAGATGCCGAGAACCGCGCCGACAAAGACCGCCGGTTCGGGCGTGAGCCCAGCGACGAACTGAACGGTGTTGGTGAGACCGCCCGAGATGTCCCAGTCGGGTCGGTCGGAGAGAGCGGGCACCCGTGGGGATGGTTGGCCGGGTCAGAGGACTGGTTGGGCTGGTCCGGGTTGGGATAGATGCAAGGCCGCACGGAGAGAGAACCACCGCCGACCGGCCATGGGTCCGGTTGAGGAAGCCACCCGTAGACGACGCTCGCCGCGGCCGCGTACTTCTGCACGCTGCGGGTCGACCCCCCGTGGCCGAAGTGCACGCACCTTGGATCGACAGACACCGATTCGGGGCACGAGGGCCTGAACGTCCGCAGTTCGCCGTCGATCGACCCGGCCGCGTCGAGGTGCTCCGTTCCGGTGAGCCCGGGGAAGGTAAGTGTGAGGGTTCCTTGGCCGTCGCTCACGAAGTACAGGTCGTACAGGCCTGGAGAGATGGTCGGTGGGTCAGTGCCGAGGAACTTGTAGGGGATGTACGGATAGTCAGGCTGATAGAAGAGTCGCCAGAACATGCAGGTGGAGATGACTCCATCCGGGACGCAGTCGTGTGTAGCGATACCGAGGAAGGCGTGGCGGCCAGCGCTGAGATCGATCTTGAAGGTGTCCACCGTGATCTCGGTCTGCGCCGGCACCTTGAGCGTTATCCCTGAAGAACCGTCTACGGAGATGACCGTCTTGCCTGCGGCGACGGGCGTGGAAACCGTTTCGGCCTGCGCGTGGTCGACGGCTGGGGGCGGCCCCGCCAGCACGAGCGCGATCGTTCCGATCGACGCGATCCAGGCTTTCGTGGGCACCGTCCTCCTCGGGGTTCGGCCGTGGCATCGCGAACCCCCGTCACGTCTTGACCCCGCTTCAGGAGTATTCGCCGGGCGCGGTCTCGCACCCTCTGTGCACATGCACAGAGCAAACGCCTCGTCAACAACTCCATGCCGCGGGCGACCTCCACGACCGGACTTGTGCGTGTGCACAGCAGGAACGGAGACTCCGAGAGCGAACAGATGGGCCGTGAGGCTCGCTCCACGATTACCATTGCTCAGAGCGACGGCCCTGGGCGCGCTCGCCGTCGTCTCCGGCCTGGTGCCTGCGATACCGACGAGTGCGGCGACGGCGCCGGCACCCGTGCCGTGCGCTCCGCTTTCATCCGTCAACGATCGGTGCCCGGTCTGGGGCACGGAGTACGACTACCCGGGGGGCCGCGACAACCTTGGGCTCCAGGAGGCGCGGGCCCTCGCCATGAGCCCCTCGGGTTCCCGCGTGTACGTTACCGGCGCCGCCCTCGACGACGAGACCTTCTCGGACGCCTCCACCCAGGCCTATGATGCCGCCACCGGCGCGTTGCTGTGGTCCGCCCGGCACGACGGCCCCAAGCATCAGGGTGACGGTGGATGGGGCATCGCCGTGGCCCCCGACGGGTCGCAGGTGTTCGTGACGGGGACCGAGACCGTAGGCGATCCCGGCACCGGTGCGCAGACCATCGGCGACTTCGTGACGATCGCTTACGATGCCGCCACCGGCGCGGAGCGCTGGGTGGCTCGGTATGCCGGCCCGGACGGGGGAGACGACCGTGCCCGCTTCGTTGTCGTCTCATCGGAGGGATCCCGTGTGTACGTAGCGGGCTACCAGAACGGCTCCGATGTCACCGTCGTCGCCTACGACACGACCGCCGGGGATCAAGTCTGGGTCACACGGTATGGCGGCGCCGACGGCTCGCTCGACTCCGTGTCCGGCCTTGCCGTCGCCCCCGATGGCTCGACCGTGTACGTGGCGGGGTCCGAAGCCGCCGGGCTTCTCTCGACCGATCCGTCGCGGTTCCTCGCGCTCGCCCTTTCCGCGGGGACCGGGCACGAGCGCTGGGTCGCTCACTACCAGGGCCCGGGAGCGGGACATGACTTGGCCCTGGGGCTCGCACTGAGCTCGGATGGGTCCCGAATCTTCGTCACCGGACAGAGCAAGGGCACGACCACGGACTTCGACTTCGCCACGGCAGCCTTCGATGCCTCCGATGGGGAGACGCTGTGGACGGCTCGCTACGACGGAGGGGCGGTCGCCGGCTTGGACCGAGCCCGCGCCGTCGCCGTCAGCCCCGACGGGCGTCGCGTGTTCGTGACAGGGGAGAGCATCGGGGAGGTGGTGGAGACTCCCAGGCCCCCGGTGGCCCAGGGGCTAGCGGTGGCCACCGTGGCTTACGACGCGTCCACCGGCGCGCAGCAGTGGGCGGCTCGATATCACACGACCGGGCACCTCGACGACGAACCCCGGGGCATCGTGGCGAACGGCAGCCGGGTCTTCGTGACAGGATTCAGTGCCCCCGTCTTCGCCAACGACGGTCAGTACAGCGGCTTCGGTGCGAGCTCCGATGGCGATGCCTTCGTCGAGAATGACGGCGCCGCCAGCTTCCTCACCCTCGCGTACGAGAGTGGGTCCGGAATTCCCTCCTGGACGGCTCTGTGGACCAGAACACCCGGTGACTCGGGAGTGCCTCGCGCCGCGGCGCTCTCTGCCGACGGACGACGTCTCTTCATCGCCGGGACGTTCGCTCGCCCATTCGGCTACAACCGCGCCGGCAACGACACCGTCGAGAACTACTCGGATGCCTGGACACTGGCGTATGACACGCCCTGACGGCGATCGCTCCGCCGTGGTGCGAATGGCGGTCTGATGCGCGGTCCTTGCCACGGTGGAGGGAACCGCCGGGTGACTCCAATCGAGCGTTCATCTCCTGAAGCGCGAAGGGTGGCGGCGCGATTCATGAGCGCCTTGCTCGGAGTCGTGGTCGTGAGCCTCGGGTTGGGAGCTCAAGGAGCTCAAGCCGATGCTGTCTGCCTCGAGGCGCCCGCGATCAATTGCCCCGGCTGGTCCGCGAGCGCTGACCACGGACTGAGTGACATCGTGACCGGGGAGGCGATCAGCCCCGACGGCTCGCTCGTGTTCGTGGCCGGGTTCTCGGGCGACTCCTACCTTGGCTCGACGTGGGACGTGTTCACGGTCGCGTATGCATCCTCCGATGGGAAGGAGGCGTGGCGGAGCTCCTATGATGGGCCCTCCGGCCTCGGGGACGCGGCCTACGGTGTCACCGTCAGCCGCGACGGCTCGAGGGTTTATGTCGTCGGCGCCCGGGACATGGAGGGAGGCCCCTACGCGCAGAGCGGCCACGGCGATCTCGTAGTGGTCTGCTATTCGGCGACGATGGGAGAGCAACTCTGGGTGGCGTCCTACGACGGGCCGGTGGCGGGAGGAAACGACCGAGCATTGGCAGTGGCAGTGGGAGCGGGCCCTCAGGGTGAGCGCGTGTACGTCACGGGCGTGAGCGACGGATCGACGCCCTCGGCCACCTCAGGGGACATCATCACTCTCGCTTTTCAAGGCGAGACGGGAGTGCATCTGTGGACGTCGCGTTACGACGGTTCCTCCCATGGGAGGGACGAGCCGACCGGGATGGTGGCGAGCCCCGACGGAACCAAGGTCCTCGTCACGGGCATGAGCCAGGGGGAGCCTGGCGCCTATGACGAAACGAAGTTCGACTACATCACCCTCGCCTACGACACAGGTATCGATGGTGATCCGGATGGAAGGCTGCTGTGGACGAGCCGATACGACGGCTCGGCGGGGGAACACGATGTGGCCAATGCGATAGCAGGGAGTCCCGACGGCTCGACGATCTTCGTCACGGGTGAGAGTGCGGGCCAGCCCAACCAGCCCGCCTGTGCCGCATGTGACTACGCGACGCTGGCGTACGACGCCGCGACCGGCAAGAAGCTCTGGCTATCCCGTTATCAGAGTCCCCTCTCGTCCAATGGATTGAGCGGGAGCGAAGGGCGGGCTCTGCAGGTCAGTCCGGACGGGAAACGGCTCTACGTGACCGGCTTCAGCGTGGGGGCGGCGTCAGACTACGTGACGATCGCCTACGACGCGGCTTCGGGCAGCGAACTGTGGCGTTCCACCTACCCCTCGCCGCTGGAAGACGATGCCTGGTCACTCGCAGTCAGCCCAGACGGTAATACGGTCTACGTGTCGGGGCAGAGCGTGGTGCCCGCCGGGTACTCGATCCCGGTGATCTGGCTGTGGGGTGAAGCGGTCACTGTTGCCTACGATGCCTCTT
Organism: Actinomycetota bacterium; assembly: GCA_046263085.1. Lineage (GTDB taxonomy): Bacteria > Actinomycetota > UBA4738 > UBA4738 > JACQTL01 > JBHELK01. The sequence continues at coordinate 18,839 of JBHELK010000069.1, read as the reverse complement.
CCGGCACGCAGAAGTGGATGGCTCACCAGAGCTCCGAGCCCGTTCCCGTCAGCTCCTACGTCGTCAACGATTACGCCCATCCGGGGAACCGAATGGTGGTGGCGCCGGACGGCCGCTCCGTCTACGTCTCGTGGTCGCTCGCGCACCCGGTCGACGGCCTGTTCGAGGAGAAGAACGCGAGCGACTTCGAGACTGTCGCATACAGCTCATAGTGCCGCCGCCCGGGATTCAGGGAGGGCTCGGCGTCCCTGGACCCAACACGTGACGCGGATAAGCCGAACTAATAGGTCGTGGTCGACAACAACGGGATTGCGGGCGGCAGTGACTCCGATCGTCTGGACCAACTCGCTGGGGGTGGGCATCGACCTACGCACCTCCGACCGGCTGATCTTTCGGGCGCAACCGGGGGGTGAATGGTCGCTCTCTGGTCGCTGCGAGGTCCAACAACAACCAACGACGACCGCATGCGACCAACGACAAAAGGCCATATCAAAGAGCACGTCTGTCTATTCGTCCAGGTCAGTCGGGGTTCCGTGCGCGGACTCATAATCCGTCGGTCGCTGGTTCAAGTCCAGCCCGCCCCACCGAAGGCAGGGTCACTTCAAACGAAGGTATGCGCCGGAAACAACTCGGGCTGCTCTTCGATTCGCACTTCCGCGGGTATCGACGCAATGGCGGAGCATATGACCGGCGATCAGGACATGGCGCTGTCGAAGGCCGACACGACCACGTCCTCGGACGAATCGGGGTCGTTGAAGATCGCCCACGCCGAGCCACCGACGTAGACGCGTCTTCCGTCGGGACCGTGCACGATGGAGGTCCACGCGCTCTCCGTGGCGCGGTCCACCTGGACCGAAGCTCCGGAGGGGAGCGTGGCCGCCCTGCGCATCCACTGCAGGGTCCCGTCGGGGGCATACGACCACGTCGTGGCCTGCTGGCGGACGCCCAGGTAGCCGGCGCCGGCCACCACCACCTGACCCGTCTTGGGGTTCACGGAGAGGAGGGGGCCGCAGGATGCCACGCACCGCGATGTGCCGACCGGCTGGGTATGGGACCACAGCTTCTGACCGTCCCTCGCCCGGTAGGCCACGGCGGCGATCCCTTCCCCGTAGATGTAGCTGTCGACGAGCGTTGCCACGTAGACGGTATCCCCGCTCGGGCTGACGTCGATCGGGTGGAAGAACCACGGGATGGCGCTCGAGACCACGTCGTCCCCCGCGTAGGCGGCCGTCCAGATCATGGTTCCACTGACCGTGTCGAAGGCGGCCGTGTATGCGCTCTCCGTCGAACCCATCTGATCCTGGACGATGAAGGCGCGGGATCCATCCGCGTTGAGCACCAGGCCGCCCGGGATGTTCCCGTGGACCACCGGGATAGTGATCTTCGAGATGGTGCCGCCGGCCCCGGATCCCGAGTCCGCGTACGTTGCGACGACCACCCCCACCGTGTAGCCGTCGTCGATGCGACCGGCCATCACCGTCACGGTGCCCGGGGCGGTGGCCACCCGCCAGCCGACGAGCGGCATCGCGGCCGGATCGCTCAGCGAGCGCGTCCACACGGGCTCTCCGGTGGCGGTGTCGTAGGCCACGGTGGTGGCGAGGACCTGCTCCGCTCCCTCGGCGTCCACCACGTGTTGCTCTCCCACGACGAACAGCAGGGACCCGTCCGGGCTGATCGCGCTGTCCAGGGCCACGCCCGGGTAGTCGGCCTCCCACCGGGGGGCGCCGGTCCGGGCGTCGTAGGCGAGCGCCATGCCGATGCCCAGGTCGTTGTCGCCGCCGAAGGTGTAGCCGGTCACGAAGACGGCGCTGTTGCTGGCCACGACGGACTGCACGGACCCGAAGGGATGCTCGTCGGGGCCGTCGTGTCGAGTCGCCCACAGGCGGCTCCCGGTCGTGGCGTCGACCGCGATGGTGGCGATCGGACCCTGGTCGTAGCGGGGGCCGACCCGGTCGGTGCTGCCGGCGGTGAACAGGGTGGTCCCGTCCGGTGTGATGGCCATCGAGTTGTCGCTGTCCATCATGTTGCCGACGCGGTCGATCCCCTTTACGGCGCCGTCATAAGGCGTCGAGACCCAGGCCTCGCACCGGTCGAAGGTCGTGGGAAGACACGACGTGGAGTCCGCGGTCGCGTCGACAGCAGGCGAATCGACGGAGGGTGCGGAGGAACTCGCCGCCACGGGGACGTCCGGGCAGAGGTGCATGGCGAACCCGAGCGCCGCGGCCAGGTCGCCCTCGGACGCCCGGCAGGCGGCGCCATCACGCGGCGACCCCATGGCCGCGGGCGATGCCGCCGGGGCAGCACGAGAGGGGATCGCCCCGGACACGGACAGGGTTGCCGCGACGGCGGCGATCGACGCGATCCTGCGAGCGTTGCTCACGACGGTCCTCCTCGGCTCGATCGGGACGTTCTTCGCTGTTCGGGAGGATCTTCGCCGGGCCGACGCCCCATTCCTGCTAGATTTGTGTCCGAAATCGGAAATGTCCGGAGTTGGAAACCATGGAGGATGCGGGCGGCGAGCACCAGACGCTTCGCAAGCTCGGGCTGGCGGAGGAGGAAGCCGAGGCCTACCTCGCCCTCGTGCGGAGCGATCTCAGTGCCCCGGAGCTCAGCGAGGTCACGGGGTGGGAGGCGGCGCGAAGCCGGTCGATGCTCAGAAAGCTCCACGGGCGTGGGTTGGCACGACGGCTCCCCGGCGGGGCCAGGTACCGGCTCACGCCCCCCGACGCCGCTCTCTCGGAGCTCATCGACGAGCAGGATGCCGAGCTCCGCAGATTGCGGGGCGCGGTGCGCCTGATCGCGGAGTCCCACCAGGAGGCGACGTGGAGACCGGGGGGACCGGAGCCAGATTCCTACCTGGAGGTCGTGGGAGGGCTGGAGGCATTGCGCAACCAGTTCGAGGCTCTCCAGGCGGAGGCGCGTCACGAGATCGTCGGTTGCACGAAGCTGCCCATCCTCGTGACGCCGATCGAGTCGGGGAACGTGGGGGAGGAGGAGGCCCTCTCCCGGGGCGTTTCCAATCGCTGGATCTACGAGCGTGCCGTCCTCGAGCTTCCCGGGGCGCTCGAGGGGATCCGAAGGTATGCGGAACGGGGGGAGCAGAGCCGGATCATCGACACGCTGCCATCGAAGTTCACCATCGTCGACCGGCGGGTTGCCCTGATCCACGTCACGGAGCAGACCCCGGCGGGGCAGGAGATCCTCGGCCTGATCATGCGGCATCCCGAGCTCGTCGGCGCCCTCGACCAGTTCTTCGAGCTGCTGTGGGACACGGCCACCCCCATCCAGGATGCAAGCGAGGCCGGTTCGTCGGAAACGAGGCGACGGCCCATGGCCGAGCTCGTCGACTACATGGCCGCGGGCCTGACGGACGCCACAGTGGCGCGCCAGCTGGGGATCACCGATCGCACGCTCAGGCGATGGATGCAGGAGCTGCTCCTATCCCTCGGGGCGCAGAGCCGCTTCGAGGCCGGATTCAAGCTCGGCCGTGAGACGGCGCGCGGCCAGAGCAGCCGCTGAGCTGGGCCTCAAGCCGGGGTGAAGTTCAGCCCGGTCGAGGGGGTCGCGACAGGCGCCGAACCCGGGCCGATGGGGCGGCGCGCCAGCTCGCCGGTGGTTGCAGATGCCGGAGTTCAGTGCGCGAGCTGATAGAGCGTGTAGGCAACGAGCGGGAGGGCGATACAGACGAGTGTCGAGGCGAGCACGGTTCCCCAGCCCACCCGAAGGATCGCAGCGAACACGACCCCGCCCAGGAGGCCAACCACCCCACTCAAAACGACCACTGGTATCAGGGGTGGGTCGTTGCTCATGTGGCTCGCTCCTTGGGGCGCTTCATAGCACGGTTCTCTCGCGCCCCAGGCTCGCCGGGCAGGAATCCGGGCCTCGGCCGCGAAGTCTTCCGGGACCGATCTCCTCTGGCGGAAGGACTCAGGCATGCCCAGGAAGCGCTCCAGGACAAGGATCCGCGTGTCGGTTGGACTCGCCCTGGCGGGTCTCGTGCTCAGCTCGCTCGCAGTCTCCCAGGCGGCATTCGCCCGCCAGGAGCGGGCGGCGGGGGCGATCGCCGCGGGCCGCCCCATCGTGCGATCGGCCGTGGCGCACGCCACGTCACGACGCCTGTCGAAGCTGGTGGAGCACCCACTGGCCGCCATCCCCATGCCGGGGGAGCAGCACATCCCCAGCCTGATCGAGCCGGGAACGGGCCACGACGCGGTGGACGCCGCGCTGGACAGGTCGACGCCGCTCGACACGATGCCCCAACCGATCCGCACCTTCGAGGGCAACGCTGGGACCGACAACGATGGACTGGTCGTCGGACCGGCCGAGGTGAACTTCATCCTGCCGCCCGACACGAACGGTGACGTCGGCCCGAACCACTACGTCCAGTGGGTCAACGGGGTCATGTCGGTGTGGACGAAGGACGGCACTCGCATCTTCGGACCCGTGAACGGCAACACGATCTTCTCCGATCTCGGCGGGATCTGCTCCACCGCGAACGACGGCGACCCGGTCGTCCAGTACGACCAGCTCGCACAGCGCTGGATGATCAGTCAGTTCGCCGTCCCGGGGGGCGCCACGGGGTACCACGAGTGCATCGCGGTCTCGACGAGCCCAGACCCGACGGGTTCGTACCACCTCTACGACTTCAAGCTCAGCAGCACGATCTTCACCGACTACCCGCACTTCGGCGTGTGGCCGGACGGCTACTACATGTCGATCAACCAGTTCACCAGCAACTACGTGGGGCCCGGCGCCGTCGTGTTCGAGCGCGACGCCATGCTCGCGGGAGCCAAGGCTCGGTTCGTGTACTTCACCGAGGGCCAGAACGCCTCCCTCACGGCGCAGCTTCCGTCGGATCTCGACGGGGTGAACCCGCCGCCCGCCGGAAGCCCGAACTACTTCGTGTCGTCGACAGACGGCGCTCCGGACCACCTGAACGTCTACCGGTTCCACGTCGACTGGTCGGCGCCCGCCTCGAAGTCCACGTTCACCGGCCCCACCGTGCTACCCGTGGCCGAGTTCGACTCCGGGATGTGCGAGGCCACCTACGAGAAGGGCGTCGGGGGCGACAACCGGTCCTGCATCCCGCAGCCCGGCTGGCCGGTCGGCCTCGACCCGATCTCCGATCGCGTGATGTACCGCCTGGCCTACCGGAACTTCGGCGACCACGAGGCCCTCGTCGCCAACCAGACCGTCGACGCCGACGGGAACGAGCACGCGGGGATCCGCTGGTACGAGCTGCAGAAGTCCGGAGCGGACGACTGGACCGTCCACCAGCAGAGCACCTACGCGCCGCAGCTGTCGGCCGGAGGGTTGCTCGACCTGAACCACCGGTGGATGGGGAGCATCGCCATGGACTCCTCGGGGAACATCGCCGTGGGGTACTCCATGTCCGGGCACGCCACGTTCCCCTCGCTCGCTTACACCGGGCGCCTCGCCACCGATCCCTTGAACACGATGCCGCAGGGCGAGGTCACGATGTTCGCCGGCGGCGGCTCGCAGAACTTCCCGATCCAGCGATGGGGTGACTACTCGTCGATGTCGATCGATCCCACGGACGACTGCACCTTCTGGTACACGAACGAGTACTACCCGCTGGCCCCCGAGGAGAACGGCAACGTCTCCCCGTGGCACACGCGGATCGGCTCGTTCCGATTCCCCCAGTGCGGTGCCGACGTCCGACCGTATGTCGATCCGGACACGCTCCACGTGGGGCTCGGCCGGACCTTCACGTACACGCTCCACGTGGCAAACAACGGGCCAGGAACTGCGCAGGACATGTCCCTGCGCGACGAAATCTCGCCGGGAATGACGGTCGTCTCGGCCAACGTCGACCAGGGATCCTGCAACGTCACGGCCAACACCGTGGCCTGCACGCTCGGGACGCTGGCGGGAGGGGGCTTCGTCACCGTCGACGTTGTCATGACAGCTGCACAAACCGGCACGATGACGAACACGGCCACAGTGTCGAGCGGAACGAGAGATCCGAACCCCGACAACAACGTCGGTGTGTCCACCATCGTGGTGAGCTGATCAGGTCCCGAGCGCGCCCTCGATCTGGTCGAGGTGCTCGCCGCGGTGCGCGGCGCGCACGCCATAGATCGGGCTCTCGGGGTCGAGCGGGAACATGCGCGCAGGGTCGATGGCGGCTACGTGCCGATCGGCCTCCTCGGCCAGCTGGAGCGCCAGGCGGACCATCTCGGCCGGCTCGATCGCGTGGATCAGTGGCCGCGTCGCGTCGTTGATCCAATCGACGTCCTCGGGCTCCGCGTCATCCGGCGAGAACGGGATGCCGCGCGCGAGCTTCTCGGAGAGCGCCACGCTGCGGGCGTCCCAGAAGGCGATGTGCCCGAGGACGCCGGCCACCGTCCAGTGCTCGTTGACGGGCATGCGCAGCTCGTCCTCACTCAGTCGAGCGACCAGGTCGCGCATGCGCGCACGCTCGCGATCGTTGTCCTCGACGTAGGCGTGTTCCTGGGACATCGGCGCTACCTTCTCGGCTCGTACCGCATCGCCACCGCCCCCGATCCGAACTCCAGCCGGCTCACGAGCTTCAGGTCGACATGCTTCGACAGCCCCGCGAACAACGTCGGCCCGTGGCCCGCGAGCCTGGGATGCACCACGAACTCGTACTCATCGATCAATCCCAGCTCCGTCAACGCCAGTGGGAGCTTCACACCTCCCACGAACAGTCCCTGGCCCGACTCCCGCTTGAGTTGCTGAACGGCCGTGCCCAGATCCCCGCGCACGAGTTCCGCGTTCCAATCGACCTGCTCCAGGGTGCTCGACACGACGTATTTCTTTGCCGCGTTGATCGTCTGGGCGAAGGGTTCCATCCAATCGGGTCTCGCTCCCGCCGGCGCCGGCGGCCGCCACGCTGATTCCATCATCTCGTAGGTCACCCGGCCAAAGAGAAGGGCATCGGCCTGGTTGATGTTCTCGGCCGCGTGACGATGCAGGTCTTCGTCCACGAGGCCCGCACGATGATCGCAGCACCCGTCCAATGTGACGTTGATGGAGTACCGAAGGGGCCGCATCTCGGCAAGAGTACCGTCGACCACCAAAGGTCCTCATGCCCGGGCTCAGCCGGTGTAGCCCTCGACGGTGGATGGGTCCCTCACGCTCGCGTCTGCCGGGTCGAGTCCCGCGTCTCGACGGGCGCGGCGCTGATGCAGGAGGTCCCAGCATTGATCGAGCGTCACCTCGAGCTTGCGCAACCGCTCCCGATCGGTGTCGCTGATCTCCTGGCGCCCTTCCTTCTCCCAGAGCGAGTGCTCCTCGCCGGCCAGCTCGTTGATCCGCTCCAGGATGTCCTGGTCCTCCATGTCCCACCTCCGCGTTCGGGTCCGGCCACAAGGCTAGACCAGTCTTCGCTTCGCGCACCCGCGAGTATCCTCGGGGGAGTCCATGGACGAGCCCCTCGGTTCCGACACGAGTCGCGGTACGGATCCGATATCAAGAAGGAGTACGCGAACGACCGGATCGCCGTCGACGAGCGACGTTACATCGGGCTGACGAGCTGGAAGTAGTTGTCGTCGGGGTCGGAGAACGTGGCGATCAGCATCTCGGTCTCGTCACCGGGGTGGTAGGGCTCCTGGACGACCGTCGCGCCCGCGGCCTTCAGGCGGTCGAACTCGCCCTGCACGTCCGCGGTCTCCAGGTTCCAGATGACCCTGCCGGGGGACTGGTTCTTCCCCTTGACCTGATCGTGTGGCACGACGCTCAGCCACCCATCGCCGAACTGCCATCCGCTGAAGTCGCCGTCCTCCATGGCCGGCTTGCCGAAGATCTTCGTGTAGTACGCCGACAGGCCCCGAGCATCCTCGGATCCGATGAGCACGCTGTTCAGTTTCATCGCTCCTCCTCCCGTTTCGTCCCTTCGCCCATGATGCCCGATAGACCCCCGGCGCGACCCACGGGGCGCGGACCAGAAGGCCACCTTCTGGCTCACCGGGCTGGTCGTGGACGTCATGGATGGGGGCCCGTACCTGCTCTGCCGGCCGGGCGCCGAGGCACAGATCCCCAGGGTCCCCAGCCAGTTCACCACCGATTGGTGCCCCTGAACCGGCCTTGAGCCCCCGCCTCCGGGCGGTATACTGATCTCGAGGGTTCGGCACGCAGTTCGCTACGAGCAGTTCCCTTGCCGGCGAACCAGCCGGAGGCCGACGGACAGCTCTCAGGTCCGATCGTGCCAAGGAAGGAGGGAATTGCAGTGGCAACTGGCACCGTGAAGTGGTTCAGCCCTGAGAAGGGCTTCGGCTTCATCTCCCAGGAGGACGGTCCCGACGTGTTCGTGCACTTCAGCGCGATCGCGGGCGAGGGATACAAGAACCTGGAAGAGAACCAGAAGGTCGAGTTCGACCTCACCCAGGGACAGAAGGGTCCCCAGGCGTCGAACGTTCGCCCGGTCGGTTAGATCGGGGAGACCGTCGAAGCGGGCCGTCGCGCGTTGCGCGGCGGCCCGTCTCGTTTTGCACCGCTCGCACCGCTTTGGGATGGTTCCACCGAGGAGTTGCGAGCCCTATGGGCGGGGCCAATAGCCTTTCGCCCGATTCCCCGATCCCCTCGCGCGTCCAAGATGGTGAGTGACATGGTGCCCCCGGGGGGGAACGGCCCATCGATCCAGTACCTGCTGCGCACGGTACGGATCGGTATCTGGACCACGGCGATCGTCCTGGTCTGTCTCGCCGTGTTCCCCTTCCTGCCGGGACACGGTCCGCTGCACGCCCCCTCCTACGCCGCCGTCCTCGTGATCGCGGGCGCGGGCGGTATCACGGTCGCGTTGATGCCCTGGCGCCGGCTCTTCGAGACGGGGCTCGGGCAATGGGCCCTGTACGCGTGGTCGGCGTTCGACATCGCGCTCGTCGCCGGTGGTGTCGCCGCGAACGGCGCCGGGAGCTCCGAGCTGTGGATCATCTTCGGGCTCACGACACTCTTCTTCGCCGCCTCCTATCCGCTGCGCGCGCAGGTCGCGCTCCTCGCCGCGACGATGGGGTCGTACCTGCTGACCATCGGGATGTTCGGGCTGGACATCTCGGCCGCGCGGCTGTTCCTGCGCCTCGCCGTGCTCGGCCTGGTGGCCCTCCTCGCGAGCTACCTGTCGCGGGAGCTGATGCACGAGATGAGCGCCCACAGCCGGGCCCGGGACGAATCGGAGCGGGCCGCCGGCCTGCTGGTGCGGCTGCTCTCGAGGTTGGTGAACGTCCAGGAGGACGAGCGGGTCCGCGTGGGCCGCGAGCTGCACGACGAGCTCGGGCAGCTCCTCACCTCGATCCTGCACTACGCGCGGCGACTGGAGCACGACCTCACCGGCGACAACGCCAACCGCGCGCACGACATCGTGCGGGTCGCCGAGCGGGCCCTCGCCGGCACCCGGAGCCTGGTGCGAACCCTCCGCCCGGTGGAGCTCGACCAGATGGGGCTGGTCTCGGCCATCCGGAGGCTGGCCTACGACCTCGAGGACCGACACGCGCTGCACATCGCCGTGCGCTCTGAGGGGCTCGAGGACCGGCTTCCCCCCAACCTGGAGACGGCCGCGTACCGCATCGTCCAGGAAGCGCTGACGAACGTGGTGCGTCACGCGAACGCGCGCGCCGTCGACATCGATCTCGTTCGCCGCGACCATGAGCTGCTCGTCACCCTGCGAGACGACGGCATGGGGTTCGACCCCGCCCGCGTCAACCGCGAGGAGAGCGACGGCGTCGGCCTCATCGGCATGCTCGAGCGGGCCCGGCTGGTGGGCGGCGAGGTGTGGATCGAGTCCGCTCCCGGCCAGGGGACGCTCGTGCGGCTCCGCGCGCCCATCCGCGCGTAACGGCGGATCGGCTCAGGCCTCGGCGGGGTTCCCGGTGCCGACCGGCTCGAGCGCCGTCGCCAGCTGATCGAGCTCGCGTTCGCTGAGCTTGCCGGTGAAGTGCTCCTGGATGCCGCGGATGTGGATCGGGGCCGCAGCTCGGAGCTCCTGCAGGCCCTCCTTGGTGAGGATCGCGAGGTGGGAACGCCCGTCCACGGAGCCCCGGCAGCGCTCGACGAGCCCGCGGCGAACCAGCTGGTCGACCACCCGGGTGGCGCCGCTGGGGGAGAGCAGCACATCCTCCGCCAGGTCGGACATCCGCAGCCGGCGGTCCGGGGCGGATCGCAGTCGGAGGAGGACCTCGTAGGCGGACAGGGTCAGGCCGCGTTCGGCCTGCAGCTCGGCGTCGAGACGCCGGACGACGCGCGCATGGCTCTGCAGGAAGGCTCGCCAGGCTCGGAGCTCACAGGGTGGAAGCTCGTTCACGGATCCAGGATACCGGGGGAATACTTGTTTGCACAAGCAAGTTGCAGTGGGATAGGATCGAGGGCGCGGGCTCGAGGGAGCCCCGCACGGAACTGGGAGGCGAGACGTGGACGAGACCATCACGAAGGCGGCTGAGGGTGCAGGAGCCCCCCCGACGGGGGCCTGGAAGATCGACCCCGGGCACACGAACGTTGGGTTCGTGGCCCGACATCTCATGCTCACGAAGGTCCGGGGGCGGTTCACCGAGGTCGAGGGGGCCATCACGATCGGAGAGACCGCGGACGCATCGAGCGTCGAGGTCCGGGTCAAGGCCGACAGCATCGACACCGGCAACGACGGCCGCGACGAGCACCTGCGCTCAGCCGACTTCCTGGACGTCGACACCTTCTCCGAGCTCGTGTTCCGCAGCACGAAGGTCGAGATCACGGGCGACACCACCCTGAAGGTGACCGGGGATCTCACGATCCGCGACACGACACGCCCCCTGGTGCTCGACGTGGAGTACGAGGGCGTCGGGCCCGACCCGTGGGGCGGCACGCGTGTCTCGTTCACGGCCAAGACCGAGATCGATCGCGAGGAGTGGGGTATCACCTGGAACGCGGCGCTCGAGTCCGGCGGCGTGCTCGTCAGCAAGAAGGTCCAGATCGAGCTCGACATCCAGGCGGTGCTGCAGAAGGTCGACGAGCAGGTCGCCTAGCGGCCGGGGGCGAGCCGGTACAGCCCGCCCGACAGCGACATCGCGTACAGCTCGCCGGCGGCGTCCTCGCCGAACGAGCTGAGGCTCGACAGTGCGGGTCCGAGCGATCGTGCCCGCACGTCGTTCGTTCCGCTGGCATCGAAGGCCGTGATCTCCCCCGTGCAGAAATCGGCGAACACGTAGCTCCCCTCGAGCTCGGGGATGGCGCGGCCCCGGTACACGAAGCCCCCCGTCACCACGCACCGGCCCGCTCCATGCGTGTACTCGTAGACCGGGCCGAGGGCGTCCGCGGGTGGGGGGCGGTCGGTGTACGGGTGATCGCCCTCCATCCTGTTCCAGCCGAGGTTCGCGCCGCCCACGCCGGCCTCGACCCGATCGACCTCCTCCCACGCGCTCTGGCCGACGTCGCCGATCCACAGGTCGCCCGTGGAGCGGTCGAACGAGAACCGCCACGGGTTGCGCAGGCCGAGAGCCCAGATCTCCGGGCGCGCGCCGTCGACCCCGACGAACGGGTTGTCGGCGGGGACCTCGTACGGCGCGGGGCCGTCCGGCGTCGGCCGGATCCGCAGGATCTTCCCGAGGAGCGTGCCCCGGGACTGCGCGTTGTCCATGGGGTCCCCGCCGCTGCCGCCGTCACCGAGGCCGATGTAGAGCATCCCGTCGGGCCCGAACGTGACCTCGCCGCCGTTGTGGTTGGCGTACGGCTGGTCAACGAACAGGATCTCCCGGCGCGTCCCGGGATCGGCGCGCTCACCCCGGAACGCGTACTGCTCCACCCGCGTGTCGCCGTTCGTGTCCGTGAAGTCGACGTAGAGGTACCGGCCGTCGGGCGAGAACGCCAGGCCCAGGAGGCCCTGCTCGCCGCCGAGCGACACGCGACCGGAGAGATCGAGCACGGGTCGTCCAACGACGTGACGCGAGCGGACGGCCACGACCCGACCGGTGCGCTGGGCGACGTACAGCGTGCGATCTCCAGGACGGGTCGCCAGCGCCAGCGGTTCCTCCAGGTCCGCGATCTCGACCAGGCGAACGCGCGTGTCGCCCAGGCCCGCCGCCCCGTTTCCGCCGCCGCACGCCGCGGCCAGCAGGAGCTGGAGCACGATGAGCGCTCCCGCTCGCCGCACGCGCGTCGCTACGACGTGAACTGCTGGCGGAGCTGCAGCAGTGCGATCCCGGCCACCGCGAACAGGCCGATGCCCACGAAGACCACGAGCGGCCACGGCGTTCCCCCGTCGTCGCCCGTCGCCGGGGCCGGACCCAGGTTCGCCCGCACGGGCTCGACCTTGATCACGGGTCCCCTCTCCGTCGTGGTGACGCCGGCGCCTCCCGGCCCGTTTCCGTTGCCGACCACGACCGCCCCGACCATCCCGGGATGGAAGCTGCATACATAGGGGTATACGCCGGAGCGGATGAAACGGTAGGTGACCGGCGTGTGGAGCCGGACCGGATCCCAGCTGCCCCATGAGACGCTCGCTCCCTGCACGTTGTGGTCGAAGTGATCGCGGTTCGTGAACGTCACGCTGTCGCCGGGCTCGACGTGCAGCACGGTCGGCAGGAAGCAGAACTGCTTGATCGCCACGCTCGTGCCCTGCGCGTCGCTGACGGAGCGGCCGCACCCTCCGCCCCCGCTCGCCCAAGCCGGCGTGAGCGAAGCCGGCGCGAGCAGCAGCGCCGCGCCCAGCACGATCGTCGAGATGATCCGTCCACCTCTGCTCATGGGACCTCCTCCTCCTGGCGCGGGCGGTCGTCCTTCCGAGCACAAGACCGCGCCGGCCCCGGATCGGTTCTGCGGCGAACCGATCCGCTGCGTGGCCGGTCATGTGGGGGATGGATCCGAGACTGCGGGCTAGGCTTGCTTGCGGCCTGACAGGGAGGGCGAGTGCGGGAGCCGGACCCGGACACGATCCGCCGGGCCCAAGTCGGGGACCTGGCGGCCTTCGAGGCGCTGGTCCGGGAGACGCAGGCGGACGCCTGGCGGCTCGCCTTCCACCTGAGCAGGGACCGCGGGGTGGCGGACGACGTGACGCAGGAGGCGTTCCTGCGCGCGTACCGCTCGATCGAGTCGTACCGGGGCGACCATCAGTTCTCGAGCTGGCTCCTGCGGATCGTCCGCAACTGCGCGATGGACGCCTTCCAGCGTTCGAAGCGAGAGCGGCTCACGCGCGACCGGCTGACCGAGGAGGCGTCGCTTCCTCCGTCGCGGCCGGGTTCGTCGGAGGACCGGCTGCGGATCGAACAGGCCGTGGCGGGGCTCCCGGACCAGCTCCGCGAACCGTTCGTGCTGATCGACATGCTGGGGTTCGGCTACCGGGATACCTCGGAGATCCTTGGCGTGAAGATCGGGACCGTGAAGAGCCGGATGCACCGCGCCCACGCGGCGCTGATGCGACTGCTGGCCGAGGAGGCCGCCGGTGAGATGTGAGGCCGTCCAGCGCGAGCTCTCCGGGGCCATCCACGAGCCGCTGCCGCCCTCCACCGAGGTGACCCGCCACGTGTCGTCATGTCCGCGATGTTCGCGGTTCTCCGTCGAGCTCCATCGGCTGCACCAGCTCGCGAGCCTCGAGGCCGCGCCCGACGTGCCCGATCTCGCACCGGTCATCATGCGCCGGATCCGCAGCGAGTCGAAGGTGGCGCCGCTTCCGCAGCGGCCGCGTCGACGAGGCCCCGTTTTCCCCGGCCGTCGGGGCGTGGCGGCGGCCGTCGCCGCCGGACTGGTGGTCGGGTTCGTGATCGGATCCGGCGGGCTTCCGGGCGGCGGCGGCGGTTCCAGTGCCCTGGCCGCCGAGATCCCGAAGCGTCTCGTGCGTGCCGCGGTCGAGCTGCGCGGCTACCGGGCGGTGTTCAGCATCACCGAGCGCAACTGGTCACCGCGCGTGCCGGTCCGGCGGTTCAGGGCGGCCGTGTCCTTCCGGGCACCCGAGGGATTCCGCGTCGACGTCCACGACCTGACCGCCTACCCGTCGGCGGCCTGGCCACGCAACGACGAATCCCTCGTGACCGACGGCCGGCGGTGGCGGATCTCGGGGCCGAACCCATGTCCGCCGGCCGAGCTCCCGGCCTGTCATCCGAACACCGTGGACCGGACGGTGGTCCGCAGGCCCCCGTTCGACACCGACACGCCCGTGCCCACCGACGTCATCGTGCCGATGACCGTGCTGGCCGCGGCCGACCGCGTCGACGTCGTCGGCCCCGACACGATCGACGGGCGCGCCACCGAGATCGTGTCGCTCGCGTACCAGGACGCCACGCCGCTCTTCGCCTACCTGCAGTTCCTCGGATCCTGGCGCCCCTTCTCCCCGCAGGACCGGGTGCTGGTGTGGCTGGACGCGGCGACGTGGTTCCCCGTGCGCTACGAGCTCCTCCCGGCCCGCGGCGCGGAGCGGCGCCTGTGGGCGGCGCAGATGGGCATCGAGGGCGACCGCGCCGGGCACCCGGTCTTCGTGGCCGAGGCGCGATCGCTGTCGACCGCCCTCCCGCCGCGCGGACGGTTCGCCGTCGACACGACGGGCGGCGGTGTCGACGCCGGATTCATCGAGGACGCGCCCGGCGCGGCACCGACGGACATACGGATCGACGGATCGTACGGCTTGCCGCTCGTCCGGTCGGGGCGCTTCGCGCGTTCGCCCGCCCGGCCCTATGACGAGCGGATGGCCGCCTACGCGAGCGGCCTGGCGTGGGCCACGGTGGCGCGCGTCGGCGACTGGAACCGTCGCCGGCTCTTCGGCGTGGGCGACTTCGCCGAGGCGGTCGAGCTCCAGGGTGGCGGCGTGGGGTTCTACGAGCCAGCCACGGCCACGCAGCCCCGGCACCTGGCGTTGCACACGTCGAGCGGTGAGATCGTCGTCTCGACGAACCTGTCGCGTGCGTCTCTCGTGCGGATGGCCTCGAGCCGGCCGGCGCAGGGGCTCGCGCCTCCCGGGTCGTGGCTCACCAGGAGGTGGTCCGGGGGCGTGATCCGCAGCGGCCTGTCCGTCGGCGACGCAGTGTCGCGTGCCCGGTTCGGCGTCCTCCTTCCCCGGACGCTGCCACCGGGCTACGGTCCGGCTTCCGCTCAGGCGATCGACACGCCCGCTCTGCGAGCGGTCACGCTCGTGTACCGGCGCCCGGCCGCCGAGCTCGACGGGGTCGGCGTCCGCCTGTACGAGGCCGAGGGCGGATCGCTGCCGCCGCCCCAGAGCGTTGCGGAGGAGGCGGTTCCGGTCGGCGACGCGATCGGCAGGTGGTCGGCGGACGACCACGTCCTCGAGTGGGTCTCTCGCGGCATCTACGTCTCGCTGTCGAGCCCCGCGTTCGACCTGTCGACGATGCTGCGGATCGCGCGTTCGGTGCAGCCGGCGGCCTGACGGTGCGATCCCGGACCGTTCGACTCCTCGCCGTTGCCGTTGCGTTCGCGGTCGCCATCGGGGTCGGGGGAGCGATCGGGCTGGCCGCGCGGCCGTCCCCGTCGATCGACCGCGACGCCGTGGGGAGGAGCTCGTCCCCCGCCCCGCTTCCGCCGCGTCGCCCCGTCCGGGTCGACACCATGCTGGCGTGGACCTATGGCCCGCTCCCGGATGGCTTCGCGGCGAGGATCGCCGCACTTCCCGCAGTGGCGCACGCGGTCGCCGTGGTCAGCGGCACGGCGTGGCTGACCCGCTCGTACTCCGGGGACGGAGCGCTCGTGGACCGGCCCGCGGGCGGGCTGGCCATCCCCCTCGAGGTCGCCGCTGCCGACCTGCGTGCCTACGTCCCGTTCCTGAGCCCGGCGCACCGCATCCTGCTGCCCGAGCTCGAGCGCGGCCAGGCCGTGCTGGGGACCGCCTCGGCCGGGCTCCGCCGGCTCGGTGCGGGTGGCGCCCTGCTTTTCGGACGGCGGCGGGTGACCGTCGCGGGGGTGGTGTCCGACGAGGAGGTCGGCGCGCACGAGGTGTTCCTGTCCCGGGCGGCAGCGGCACGTCTCGGCGTCACCGAGGACCGGTACGTGCTGATCGACCCCAGGCCCGGGGTGTCGCGCGACCGCCTCGCGGCTCGGATCCGCGCGCTGCTCCCCGCGGGTGTGCCACTGCGCGTTCGCGGTCCCGGGGAGACGACCTTCCTCCGTCAGGGCGATGCAGTGCTCGCGCCCGTGTTCCTCAAGCGGGACTTCGGGGAGTTCGCGGCGCGCCCCGTTGCCGGCGGGTTCCTCCAGGTGGAACCGTCGTGGGAGGCCGCGCACATCGTCGACGCCCGCGTGCCGATCCTGGGGCGCGTCCGTTGCAACCGGGGGATCCTGCCGCAGCTCCGGGGCGCTCTGGGCGACGTCGAGGGACAGGGCCTGGCGCACCTCGTCGACCCGTCGGAGTACGGCGGATGCTTCGTCCCGAAGTTCATCCGCAACAACCCGGCGTCCGCCGTGTCGCACCACACGTGGGGTGTCGCGGTCGACCTCGACGTCGGCCAGAACCCCTTCGGGCACACACCGCACATGGATCGCCGCATCGTGGACATCTTCGAGCGGTGGGGCTTCATCTGGGGCGGGCGGTTCCTCGTGCCGGACGGCATGCACTTCGAGTTCGTACGGTTCTCATCCGGCGGGTGAGGTCTCCCGCTCCGCCCATGCCAGGTAGCGCTCGTCGACGAAGGAGCTGGGCACGACCGTCAGCTCCGGCGTGTCGTACGGGTGATGGTCGCGCACGTACGCGACGAGCGGGGCGAGCCGCTCCTCCGGGACCTTCATCAGGCAGAGCGTCTCGCGCTCCTCGTGCACCGCTCCCTTCCACCGGTAGACGCTCGTGACCGGGTCGATGACCTGGACGCATGCGGCGAGGCGCCGATCCACGAGCTCTCGGGCCAGTCGGAGTGCCGAGTCGCGGTCGGAGAACGTCGTCAGCAGCTGAGTGAGCATCGTCACCTCCGGGATTGAGGTCTCATTCTCCCAACAGGGGGTAAGAACCGGGCCGTGAGCGAAGACAAGCGCTGTCCGGTCTGTGGAAAGGGCATCCTCCAGCACCTCGGGACCGAGGCCAGCGGGGACATCCAGAAGGCCGAAAGCCCCATCCTCGAGACGTACACCTGCGGGCACACCGTGACCGAGGGATCCCTCGCGACCGCCGACGCCGAGCGGCTCGAGGTGGAGCGTCGACGGGTCGAGGAGACCGTGCTGCCGCCCGACGAAGCTTGATCTGCGCCCGGATTCGGGGGCTATGCGCGGATGACCCCGAACGTTAGGCTAAGGCCCTTCCGCAGCCCGGAGGCTTCATGAAGATCGTGCTCGTGGCCGACGACGGCAGTCCGGTGGCCGAGATCGAGGATGTCGAGCAGTACGACCTGTCCACCACGCGTGGGCGGGCCATGCTGATCGACGACATCCTCGTGGCCCTGGGTCAGGCCGACCGCCGCCGGGTCCTGGATTTCATGCGCGATCAGAGGCCAGTCGGGCCACTCTCCGCGGTCACGGAAGGCGGCGGGGAGTAAGACCTCAGCGGCCGGTGTAGCGCGGGGGCCGCTTCTCCAGGAACGCCGCGATGGCCTCCCGATGGTCCTCGCTCTCCACGGCCCGCTGCTGTGATGCCGCCTCGAGGTCCAGTGACTCCTCGGCGGAGAGGTCCAGGGCCTGATCGATGATCGACTTCGACAGCCCGACGGGGATGGGCGGCGCCCCGGCCAGCTCGAGGGCGAGCTCCTCGGCCTCCTTCGCCAGGGCCTCCGGGTCGACGACCCGGTTCACGAGCCCGATGCGCTCGGCCTCGGGAGCGTCGATGGTGCGCCCCGTCCACACGAACTCCTTGGCGCGGGCCGTCCCGACGATGCGCGTGAGCGGCCGGTTGCCGCCGAGATCCGGGACGATGCCGTACCGGACCTCGAACATGCCGAACACCGCGTCGTCCCCGCAGATCCGGAGGTCGCAGGCCAGAGCCAGCTGGAAGCCGGCCCCCACGGCATGGCCCCGGACGGCGGCGATCGAGGGCTTGCCCGTGGTCTGGAGGATCCGGTAGGGCCGTTGGGCCATGCCCACGAACGTGCGGAAGTCGTCGCCGCCCCTGAAGGCGGGGTGGGTGAACATCCCGAGGTCGATGCCTGCGCAGAAGGTCGGGCCCTCCCCGGTGAGGAGGATGACCCGCACGTCGGGGTCGCCGCCCGCCCGCTCGGCGGCGTCCCCCAGCTCGGCGAACATGACGTCGTTCACCGCATTGCGCTTCTCCGGGCGGGCCAGGGTGATCCTGGCCACGCCGCCCTCGACGTCGTAGCGGATGGTCGTGAGATCGCTCATGCCTGGATGCTCGCATATCTGCCGCGAACCATTCCTGGCGGGGGGTTGCGCACGGCCGCTATCCTCGACCGGTGAGCCTGCTCGAGGAGCCGTTCGAGCCCGGGGCCCGGTGCAGCGTGTGCGGGCGCCCGACCTACGACCCCGACAAGAGGGAGCGCCCGTGGGCGCGTGCGGTGGCAGGAGGGACCCAGGTCCTGATCTGCCCGGTCTGCCAGGCGGAGCGCGGGGACTGGTCCGCAGGCCTGGACCGGTGCCAGGAGTGTGGTGCGATCCGGCTCTCGGCGATGCTCGGCGAGGTCGTGTGCCGGGCCTGTGGTCACGTGCAGTTGACCGAGGGCGCTTAGCTCAGCGGAAGAGCATCTCCCTTACAAGGAGAAGGTCGCTGGTTCGATCCCAGCAGCGCCCACCGAAGAATTCGCGCGGAGGACCGGCACAAAGAAAAGGGGGCGGCCGAAGCCGCCCCCTTGGTTCGCACGAACGCGAACTACCAGCTTGCGCCCACCGCTGCGGCGGCGTGTGTGCCGTCACAGTCAGCGGCCACGGCCGTGCTGCCGTACTTCACCGGGGCGTTGCCCGGGTCGTAGATGAACCAGCACTTCCCGGAGTCCGACTTCACAGCCGCGCTCCAACCGGCG
>JBHELK010000068.1:0-7212 GCA_046263085.1 Actinomycetota bacterium | reverse complement strand
GGCGACGAGCGTTCTCATCTCGTGTCTCCCTTGGGTGGAGGAATCTCTTTCTGGACTTGTTGTGATCGGTACGGAGGAATCGGGGCCCCCGTAACGAAAAAAGATGGGAAGCGAACCGCGGCGGGGTGAAGTTCTCCCTCGTCAGAGTGAGAAAGAGCCGAAAATATCGGTCACAAAGCGACGCGAACGGACGTAATCAACGTATTCGGAGCGATGCACGGGAGGCCAATCATGCGACTCATGGGACGGACGGTCGGACGCGTATCCCTGGTGCTCTTCGCGGCCATGTCGATCGCCGGCGCCGGTGCGCCGGCCGCACAGGCCTCGCTGTGGTCAGGTACGTGCGAGATGGCGGTGACATTCCACTTCCTGTCGCCCGTGAGAGCCTCGGGCACCGCACCCGGCTACACGATCAGCCTCGACTCGTCGCTCTGCTACGTGACGCTCGACGGCGTGAACCTGTATCACACCACCACGCTGGATGCCGACGGCACCTCGAGCACGTGGACGTGTGGGGCGACGGTGGCGGGGGGCCGCTGGGACGAGACCTGGCACAACGCGGCGGGACAGTCGAGCCCGGCACCGATCCTCGGATCACACTTCATCACCGGCACGTGGGGAGCATGGACGCTGAAGATCCAGAACCCCTCGCTCTCCTTCGTCGGGGTGATGGAGCTGACGCTGGCCCCGGTGAGTGCGGGGAGCCTCGCTCAGTGCGCGCTGAGCGGCGTCAGTACGGTCAGCACGTTCGGCGTGATGGTGTTCCAGGACCCGTAGGAGAGATCGGCTCGCGCTAGCAGCGCGTGTCCCACGACCGCCCGCCGTCGGAGGAGCAGGCGATCCCCCTGTCGCCGAGGACCGCGAGGATGCGTCCACCCGAGGCGGCGACGGCCTTCACGCCATGCTGGAGGAGGGGGGACTGTGCGTGATTCCAGGTGGCTCCGGCATCGGCGGAGATGTAGAGGCCGTTGGTGGAGACGGTCGTCGCTCCCGCGATCGCTGCCAGGAGGATGTTCCCGTCATCGCTCACCGCGAGATCCCACACGTTCCCTCCCTGCCACGGTGCCGGCAGAGGTGAGAACGACCCGCCGGCGTCCGTCGAGCCGAAGATCCGATCCGGCGTGAACGCGAACGCCGACCCCGTCTGCGAGAAGATCGCCGGCAGCCGCACCACGGGGACGCCCTCCGCGTCCGGCAGCCACGACGACGAACACACCGATCGCTGGCAGACGTGCACCACCGCGCCAACCTGCATGGTGACCGCGTTCACCTCGGTCCCGCCGACGAAGACACGCGGATCGCTCGGGTAGGACGGCGAGAACGTCGGATTGAACGGGCCGTGCCCGGTGAGCTGGGGATCGGGTTGCATGGTCCCGAGGTCGTCGCGGTAGCGCATGAGCATCTGTGCGCCGATGAGGATCGAGGGATCCAGGTCGTCGAATCCGGGCGACATCGCGGCGCTGCCAACGGCGAACGGCACGCCCACCGAGCCCACGGCCTGGAACGAGCGGCCGCCGTCGGGGCTCATCTGGAGCCCCCCGGGTCCCATGGCGAAGAGGCGGTCGTCACCGTTCCCGAAGCGCGGCGGCAGGAGCAGCTGCGTTCCGCTGAAGCCGCGGGCCGGCAGACGGGCCCACGAGGAAGCGCCGTCCGTCGACTCGAACAGGACGGGCGGACAGACGGGCGAGTGGCACGCGAGCGCGCCGACCATGAACGCCGTGGCGTCGTGGCCGAAGTTCGGCGAGAACGCCACGGACTCACCCCGGGCGTCCTCGGGCTGCTTCACGTTGCGGTTCGGGTCGACCACGTCCTTCACGATCGCGCCGACCGGTTGAGCCGAGCGGTCGCCGTGCCGCTCGGAGCGGGACGTCGGCGGGGAGACCGGCGTGCTGGGCGCGGAGCGGACGGCCGCCGGGGGGTGCTGCTTCGGTGCGTGCCGGATGGGGCGGGAGTGATGGATGCGGGCGACGGCCACGGGTCGGTCCTGTCGCGACGTGGGTGTGCGGGGATGGGGGCTGCGACCGATCGTCGCCACCCCACCCACCGCCAGGGCCATGACAAGGACGCCACCGGCGAGCTGCTGCACGGCGTTCGACGACGCGCCCTCGATCAGTGGACGGGCCTGTGGCGCTGCGGTGAGCCTCGCGGCCCCGCGGCGCGCCACGCGGTGCAGGAGGCGAAGCGGAACCAGCACGGCCCCGACCCCCTCGGCCATCCGCCGGTACTCGAGCCGCAGCCTCACCCGTCCGCGGTGCAGGACCTGCCGGAACGCCTGTCCGCTCATCCCGAGGAAGGCGGCGGATTCCGTGGAGTCCCAGTCCTCCAGGTACTTGAGGGCGAGCGCGGTCCGCTGCGAGTCGGGGATGCGCGAGAGCGCCTGGACCATGTTGACGCGCTCCTCGTGGCCGCCGGTCTCCTCGACGGCGGGCCCGCCCGCTTCGACATCGAGCTCGACGAGCCTGCTGCGGCGTCTGACCTCGTCGACGGTCAGGTTGGACGCGATGGTCTTCAGCCACGGCCACAGGGGCCGGGACGTGTCGAAGTCGTCGAGGTGCACGAGCGCCCGAAGGAGCGTCTCCTGCGCGACGTCCTCAGCCGCGGCCTCGTCCCGGAGGCGCCGCTTGCAGAACCGGGTCAGGCGGGGGTGATACCAGCCGTAGAGGGTGTCGAACGCGCTCTCCGACCCGGCGAGGTGCCGCTCGACGAGCGAGCGGTCGTCGGGACTGCTGGGCCCGGCCGAGTGCAGCCGGTGCAGCCGACGCCGTCCTGGGCCGTTCGGCCCCTTGGTGTGGTCGCCCAACGCGGAGCTAACCTCCAGGTCCCCCGTCTCCGGCTCGCTTGATTCGGTGGCGCTCGTCCCACCCCTTTGTGCATCCGCACAGCGAGGCCCAGAACCTGCCGAGGGGGGTGGGAAGGTCACCCGTTCGGGGGTGGAACGAACTCGCTGCGGACCGTCACAAACGGGGCACTCGCGCCGTATCCAAGGAGGACGCCCGCACGAGAGGTATCGATGGGAGCTGTCGTGCCCGAACGCGAGCAGGACGTCGTGCGTGTCGTCATCACGTACGGGACGGGACTGGAGCACCAGGGGATCCTCGCCCTCCTCGCGGCCGACCCCTCGATCGACGTCGGCCCGGCCGCAGAGCGGCTCGACGACGCCGAGCGAAGGGTCGTCGAGGAGGATGCGGACGTGCTGGTGGTGGACGCGAGGATGCTGCGGCCGGGAGCATCGGGCGGGCTCGGCGTGATCAGCGCTCGGCGCCCCGCGCTGGCCGTTCTGATCCTGGGGGAAGCCCGGGACGAGGACGCCATCCTCGGCGCATTCGACATGGGTGCCAAGGGCTACGTGCTGAAGACGTCGGCTCGCGACCAGCTCGGCCATGCGGTCCGGGCCCTCGCCGGGGGCGGCGTCTTCATCGACCCGGCGGTGGCGGGCGTTGTCACGGCCATCGCGGCGGGGCGCAGGGTGCCCGGCCCGTTCGGTCTCACCCCCCAGGAGATCCGGGTCCTGCGCCATCTCCCGAGAGGGATGACGAACCGCGAGATCGCCGCGCAGCTGCGGGTGTCGGAGGAGACCATCAAGACCCACGTCCGGAGCATCCTGCGCAAGCTGGGGGCCAGCGACCGGGCCCGCGCGGCCGCCATCGCACTCCAGGAGGGGATCGCCTAGCTGCGAGGTCGTCGCGCCCTCAGATAGGGCGTGCATCCTCTTCACCGGGCCGAGGTTCCCTGATAACGTTGAGCATGGTTCACATGCGGCGCTCGCCCTTCCCCCGGGCGGGCGTTTCGTCGTATCCGGGCTGAATCGTCACGGCAGGGAGGCGGACGTGGAGATCGAGATCGGGATCGGCAAGACGGCCAGGCGGGCGTACGGGTTCGACGAGGTGGCCATCGTGCCCTCCAGGCGTACCCGCGACCCCGACGACGTCGACATCTCCTGGGAGATCGACGCCTTCGGCTTCGAGCTGCCGCTCGCGGCGTCCGCGATGGACGCGGTGGTCTCGCCCGCCACGGCCATCGAGATCGGCCGTCTCGGCGGCCTCTCGGTCCTGAACCTCGAAGGACTCCAGACGCGCTACGACGACCCCGAGCCCATCTTCAGCGAGATCGCCTCGCTCACCGACGACAAGGCCACGCGCCGACTCCAGGAGCTGTACCAGGAGCCCATCAAGGACGAGCTCATCGTCAAGCGCATCAAGGAGATCAAGGAGGCCGGTGTCGTGGCGGCCGCGTCGCTCACGCCGCAGCGCACGCAGCAGTACGCGCCGCTCGTGCTCGAGGCCGAGCTCGACATCCTGGTGATCCAGGGCACGGTCGTCTCCGCCGAGCACGTCTCCACGCGCTCGGAGCCGCTGAACCTGAAGAAGTTCATCGCCGAGTTCGACCTGCCGGTCATCGTCGGTGGATGCGCGTCGTACTCGACCGCCCTGCATCTCATGCGCACAGGGGCCGTGGCCGTGCTGGTGGGCGTCGGGCCGGGGCACGCCTGCACCACCCGCGGCGTCATCGGTGTCGGTGTGCCGCAGGCCACCGCCATCTCCGATGCCGCGGCGGCCCGGATGCAACATCTCCACGAGACCGGGCGGTACTGCCACGTCATCGCCGACGGCGGCATGCGCACCGGCGGCGACATCGCGAAGGCCATCGCCTGCGGCGCCGACTCGGTGATGATCGGCTCGCCGCTCACGCGCGCGTACGAGGCGCCGGGCGGCGGCTATCACTGGGGGATGGCCACGTTCCACCCCACGCTGCCGCGAGGGGCGCGCGTTGCCACCAAGCAGGTCGCGACGCTGGAGGAGATCCTCGTGGGCCCGGCGCACGAGAACGACGGCACGCTCAACCTGTTCGGCGGCCTGCGGATGTCCATGGCCACCACGGGCTACGCGAACATCAAGGAGTTCCAGAAGGCCGAGCTCGTGATCGCGCCCTCGATCAAGACAGAGGGCAAGACCTACCAACGCGCCCAGGGCGTGGGGATGTCCTAGTTGGGCGACGAGCCCCTCCCGCGTGCCCCCCGCCCGGTCCTGGTCCTCGATTTCGGGGCGCAGTACGCCCAGCTGATCGCCCGGCGCATCCGGGAATGCAACGTGTACTCCGAGATCGTGTCGTTCGACATCCCGGTCCAGGAGATCCTGGCGAAGCGCCCCGCCGGCATCGTGCTCTCCGGTGGTCCGGCGTCGGTCTACGAGGAGGGGGCACCCTCCATCGACCCCGAGGTGTTCCGCCTCGGCGTGCCGGCGCTCGGCATCTGCTACGGGCAGCAGCTCATGGTCCGGGCGCTGGGTGGGGAGGTCCGGGCCACCGGCGCGCGCGAATACGGGCGCACTGAGCTCACGGTGCGGGACCCGGGTGTCCTGCTCGAGGGCCTGGCCACGCAGGAGACGGTCTGGATGAGCCACGGCGATTCCGTTGTCCGGGCGCCCGATGGCTTCCGGGTCGTCGCGGCCACCGACGCCTCGCCCGTCGCCGCGATGGAGGACCCGCAACGCGGTCTGTTCGCCGTGCAGTTCCACCCCGAGGTCGCGCACACGCCGAAAGGGCTCGACGTGATGAAGCGGTTCCTCTACGAGGGCTGCGGCCTGCTGCCGGACTGGACCCCGGCCAGCGTCATCGAGCGCAGCGTCGAACGCATCCGGGCCCAGGTCGGAGACGCCGAGGTCCTGTGCGCCCTGAGCGGCGGTGTCGACTCCGCGGTGGCCGCGCTCCTCGTGTACAAGGCCGTCGGCGACAGGCTCACCTGCGTGTTCGTCGACACCGGCCTGCTGCGTGAGGGAGAGCCGGAGCAGGTCGAGGACACCTTCGCCCGCCACTTCCACGTCCCGCTCGTCCACGTCAAGGCCGCGGATCGGTTCCTCGCCCGGCTGGCCGGCGTGGACGATCCGGAGACGAAACGGCGCACCATCGGCGAGGAGTTCATCCGGGTGTTCGAGGAAGTCGCCCGCGAGCACACGGGGGCGGGATTCCTGGTGCAGGGCACGCTGTACCCGGACGTCATCGAGAGCGGATCGCGCACCGCGGCGAGGATCAAGTCGCACCACAACGTCGGCGGCCTCCCCGAGCACATGGACTTCGAGCTCGTCGAGCCGCTCCGCGACCTGTTCAAGGACGAGGTTCGCAAGGTGGGGCAGGAGCTCGGCCTGCCGGAGGAGATCGTGTGGCGCCAGCCATTCCCCGGACCGGGCCTCGCGGTGCGCATCGTCGGCGACGTGAGCGCCGAGCGCCTGGGGATGGTCCGGGCCGCCGATCACATCATCCAGGAGGAGATCCGCAGGGCCGGGGTGCACCGCGACCTGTGGCAGGTGTTCGCCGTGCTGCTGGCCGGCGTGCGGAGCGTCGGCGTCATGGGCGACGGGCGCACGTATCAGCATCCCATCGTGATCCGCGCCGTCACGAGCGAGGACGCCATGACCGCGGACTGGGCGCGTCTGCCCCACGACGTGCTGGAGCGCATGTCGAGCCGCATCATCGCCGAGGTCCCCGGGGTCAATCGTGTGGTCTACGACGTGAGCTCGAAGCCCCCCGCCACGATCGAGTGGGAGTAGGCCCGAGGCCGCTCAGGCCGGGCGGGCCGCTGCGGTGAAGTACTGCCAGAACACCGTGTGGATGTGGATCCGGGTCCCGGTGTGCTCCGCGTCGATCATCCGGCCGTGCCCGAGGTAGAGCCCGACGTGGCTGATGGGGCTGTAGAAGAACAGGAGGTCCCCTGGCTGCAGCCGGCGGCGCTTGACGTGCCAGCGCACCGCGCCGAACTGCGCGCCCGAGTTGTGCGGCAGGTTGCGGCCGCCGTGGGCCCACGCCCAGCGGGTGAAGCCCGAGCAGTCGAAGCCGCCTCGGGGGCTGGTGCCGCCGTAGCGGTAGGGCACACCCCTCGCCGACCGGGCCGCCTTCAGGACGGCGGCCACCCGTTCCTCGCGCGTCCGGTGGTGGCGGCCGCCATGGTCGAGCAGGGCGGACGCCGGACGGGCCTGGGCCAGCAGGGCGAGCACGAGGATGGCCACCAGGCCCGCGGCCGGGCCGCGGACGTGCCTGTACGTGGTTCGTCGAGATATGGGCATGGGAAAAGAAGAACGGCTGCCATGGCAGCCGGAGGCGAGACCCTACACGATTCGTCATTGACGTGACAAACCCCCCCGAACCCGGCACCTCGGAGGCCAGGTTCCGCGGCCTCGACTACGTGATCCTGTACGTGTCGGACCTGGACCGATCGATCGC
>JBHELK010000067.1:0-8022 GCA_046263085.1 Actinomycetota bacterium | reverse complement strand
CAATGCGCGGGCGTGGGGTTGGGTGGGAGCTGGCCTTGCTGCTCTCTCGGAGCTTCTGCCGCCTCTGGCTACGACCATTACCTGGGGAATAGGAGTGGGAATATTCGCCACTACGTTGGCTTGCTGGCCTCATCACAAGTTTGCCAGAGGCGACAGAGCGTCTACCGCGGGATAGGAGTAGGGCGCGGCATGCGACGGCACAACGCGAAGGGTCGCGATCGAGTGACTCGTACCTCCACGATTATCCTCGGAGCGGCCGCTGGATGGCTCGGTCTGGTCCTTGCTGCGATCGACATCCGGAGCCAGAGCACACGGTCTCGCTCGGTGCTTTGGATGATCTTCGGACTGGCCTTTGGCCTCGGCGTCATCGCCACTGTGATCGTCGGGAGGAGGTCGAGCCGAACGAAGGAACGAACGGACAACAAATCGAATCGAGGCCTCGTGGTCGGATTCGTTGGGGTGGGTATTGCCAGCGTGATTCGAGCATTGCCTCTAGCTTGGCGCCTGGCTGCCTTCGGAGCCCTCGCGGGAGTTCTTCTCGCGGCGGCGATCACTTGGCCAATGAACCGGCTGAAGCGGCGGTCTTCAAAACCGTAACTGAACCTGGTCCATGATCGAGTCGGCGCCCATGCCAGCAACAGATTCTCTTGTCACCTACACGATCTCGCCACGAAGTGCGTTCATGGAGCGTGTGAATCAGTCGGGCGTTGCCGACGAGACGGATGTGCGGCCGGCTTGGTTGAGCTTCGAGGAGCTCTTCCGGGCCGAGCACGGGCGGCTGCTGCGTGCGCTCTTCCTCGTGACCGGGAGCGCCCAGGAGGCGGAGGACGTCATGCAGGAGGCGTTCGTGAGGGTCTGGGACCGGTGGGATCGCGTGCGGACGATGAACGATCCCGTCGGCTACCTGTACCGGACCGCGATGAACGCCTTCCGCAGCCGGTACCGACGCGCGGCGCGCGCTGCGAAGCGCGTCTTCACGCCGAGGACCCGGACCGATGAGATCGCCGCTGTGGAGGACCGGGACGAGGCCTTCCGCGCACTGCGGTCCCTCTCCCCTCGACAGCGCGAGGCGCTCGTGCTGACCGAATACGTGGGCTACTCCTCCGAGGAGGCTGGCGCCGTCATGAACATCCGGCCGGCCACCGTGCGCGCTCTCGCGCATCAGGGACGGGAGCGGCTGAAGGGATCCACCACGTGAGCGATCCGCGAGATCTGCTCGAGCCCGTTGCGCGCAGGATCGAACCGTCCCCGAACGCGTTCGAGCGCCTGGCGCGACGCCGGGCTCGCCAGCATCGCAGTTCCCGGATCGGAACCGCGATCGTCGCGCTTCTGATCGGATCAGCCGGCCTGCTCGGGGCGCTGAGGGCCTTCGGGCACGACCACACGTCGCCCGCGAAGGGAGCGGTGCTGGACCAACGGTTGTCTCTCTGGCCGGACCAGTGGAATCTCCAACGACTCCAAGCGTTTGCGGATGAGGGACAACGCACCTGGATGACCTATCCCGCCGCCACCGCTCGCCGCTTCGCCCGGACCGTTCTTGCATGGCCGAGTGTCACCACCGACCACGTCGCCGCCCCCGGGTCCGGGCCCGTGATCGTGCAGCTCTTGTCGTGTCCGCCCGATCGCTGTGACAGATCCCTGGTGATCACGGTGACATTGGCGCGCCTGACCCGAGCCGATGCGTCCGGGATCTGGAGCGTCATCCGAGTGGGCGGGACGAGCTTGGACCTGGCTCTGTCGCCCGGCTCGAACGTCGTGGCAGGAGATGATCTTCGACTCCGCGTCGGTCCGCGTGCGGCCGGACGCCGCGTCGTGGCCGGATGGGTCGCGTCCGAGCAGTGCACCGACGACACTGGCGAGACCGTCCTCCAGCCGGCGAAAGGGGTGGCCTCCTTCAACGTCGCTCCGAAGGAAGCGAGGTCGATCTCCACCCAGAGTACCGAAGGGGACTCTGACTCCACGACGATCACCTGCTCGACCACGATCACGGCGGGCGGGGGCGCATCTCAACCTCCGCTCGCCAGGCCGGCCCGCGGCTATGTCTACGCGTACCTCTCCGAGCCGTTCACGAAGCATGCAGGAAGCGAACTCCTCGGCCCGGTTCCCCGATTCATCGGGCCGGTCCGCATGATCGCCCTCACCGTGGTCCCGGTCCGGTTCGTCCCGGCGAGCCAGAAAAGCGCCGTTTACCCGCGTGGCGCGTTCCAGAGCTGTCCCGACGTCGCCGGGACCCATTCGCTTGGGCCACACGCTCGGGGTGGAGCGGTGTTCACAGCGCTCCGGTTCACCCGGGCATACCTCCGTGGGCACGAGGGCGTCGTTGCGGAGACCCAGGATCCCTCGGTGCCGCAGGGCGCGCATTGGGCCATCACTGCCAAGCGGGGTCGCTGGCATCTCGACGGGAGCGACCCAGCCCGGCACGACTCGCTCGTCCGGTTCGGCTGCGGGCCCGCGGTGGCGAATCGGTCGTGGGCGGTGAGGATCGACGACGGGACGAAGAGCGCGAGCCTGGACTTCACGCTCTACCTCGTGAAGCGCGCGAGCGGCTGGAAGGTGTGGGGCTCCTACTGAGCCCGAAGGTCGATCGCGATGGGGAGGGACTCGCGGAGCCATCTCGTGAGGTCCTGCGTGTGACCGTACTTCTCGCCGAGGAGCTTGCGGGCGAGCGCATCCTCATCGGATGACTGGTCGACGATCCTCGCCACGCCGTTGAAGGCGGCCTCACCGATGTGGACGGCTGCCGTTTCGTCCGCGCGCATGTTCCTGACCCAGTCGCTGCGGTCGCGGCCGCCGGACAGCATGTAGATCGTGTCCGACTCGGGCTCGCGCGCGAACCAGATCTCGATCTGGTGCGGGTTGCCGGTGACGCGGCCGCGCGTCGTGACGTAGCAGAACTGCGGGTCGGCGTGGGGCGGGGACAAGCCCCGCCTACCCTTCCTCGCTGATCTCGTCGTCGAGGAGCGTGGCGAACTGCCTCGCGCTCTTCACGGCGTAGTCGCGGTAGCAGTTGTTCATCAGCACGTGCGTCTCGCGGGCCTGCTCGGCGAGCTCCTCCACCTTCGGGGTCCATTCCGCGAGCTCCTGGGCCGTGTAGTCGTACTTGAAGCGCTCGGCGGCGGTGGTCTCCTTCTTCTTCCACTGCTCCGGGTCGCGCCCGTGGAAGCGCACGATCGCGAGATCCGACGCGGTGGCCGCCGCCACCGGCGGGACGCTCGAGTCGAAGCCCTGCGGCATGTCCACGCACACGAACGGCAGCGAGTGCTTCTCGAGGAACGACAGCGTCTCCTCCACGTTCGGCCCCTCGAACCAGCTCTTGTGCCGGAGCTCGATGGCCGGGCGGAAGTCCTCGAGCCGCTCGGAGACCTCAACGATGTAGTCCTTGTTCTTCCGCGAAATCACGAACCACGGCGGGAACTGGAACAGCACCGAGCCGAGCTTCCCGGCCGAATGCAGCGGCATCAGCGCGTCGTGGAACCGCTGCCACACCTCGTCCACGATGTCCGGCGGGACCTTGTCCGTGTACAGGTTCCTCTTCTCAAGCAGCTCCGGTGGCAGCTGTTCGCGGAGGTCCTTGTACATGCGGTCCACGCGCGTAGGGTGTTGCGTGAGCATCGAGTAGGCCTTGACGTTGAAGACGAAGTCCTTCGGCGTCCGCTCGATCCACAGCACCGAGTTCCGCTCGTTCGGCGGCGAGTAGTAGGTGGCGTCGACCTCGACGATCGGGAACTGCGACGCGTAGAACCGCAGCCTCGCCTCCGGCGTCTTCGCGTCCGGCGGATAGAAGTCCGACTCCTTGATGAGCGTCGGCTCGGTCCAGCCGGTGATTCCGACGAGGATCGGCCCCACCTACGACCCGTCTTCCTCCGGCGGTCCGAGCAGCTCCTCGACGGAGATCGAAAAGCCAGGGATCTCGCGGGGCTCGAGTGTTGCATCGCGGCCGAGCACGGCCGGAGGATCGAACCGCTCGCCCGCGCGGCGGTGCACTTCCACGCGGTCGGCATCGAGATCCACGAACCAGTACTCGGGGACACCGAAGCGCTCGTAGAGGTCGCGCTTCTTCGTGCGATCCCGCTTCTTCGTCGACGGCGAGGACACCTCGACCGCAAGATCCGGTGCCCCACGCAAGTAGCGAACATCCTTGCGATCCAGATGGTCGGCTCGTATGAAGATCACGTCCGGCTCCACGAAGTTCGGCTCATCGAGATAGACACCGATCGGCGATATATAGGCCTCGCCACCGTGGTCCTTCGAATAGTTGTAGAGCTCGGCGCCGAGGCGGAGGACGATCTTCTGATGCCGGAACGTGGGGGGCGGCGTCACGAACAGCTCCCCGTCGATGAGCTCACGGATGACCACGTCGTCCTCGGGGAACATCCGCTCGAGGTCCGCGTACGTGAGGCGGCGGGCTTGCGGTTTGGTCGCCATGCGTCACTCCTTCCCGACATGGGACGGGAACGTACGACGAGCGTACGACATCGAAACTGGGCTGCCTATCCCGGGTGGCGGGTATCAGCCGCGGAGGTCGGAGAGGGTGAAGGTCTCGCCGGCGCGAAAGGTCGTCCATTCGCCCTTCCAGCAGGCGTGGACGCCGGCCAGGCCGAAGACCTGCCAGACCTCGCCGTCCCCGGCCATCGCGGTGCGCTCGTCGAGGCCGATGAAGAGCTGGTCGTCGGGGACGTTCGACAGGATGAACTCCTGCAGGCCGGGGAGGTAGGACTCGAGCATGTCCCAGTGCGGACCGAACGACGTGTCCTTCACGACGCCGAGGCCGTGGCGCCACGTGATCTCCTCGAGCGTCAGCGCGGTGGAATCGGGCGCGGACTCGCCGATGAAGCACGCGCCGGCGCTGCACCCGGCGAGGGCGGTGCCGCGGGCCACCGCGTCGAGGATGGCCTTCCAGAACGGCGTGTCCTCGAGCGTGGCCGCCAGATACGAGGGGTTCCCGCCCGAGAAGAAGATCATCGACGGGCTCGCCAGCTCCTCGATCAGCACGCCGAGGAAAGCGTCCTCCCGGGTCTTGAGGTCCACGACCCGAGTGTGCACGCCCATCTTCTTGAAATGGTCGAGGCCCATGCCGGCCCACCGGTTGAACACCTCCTCGCCCTCTGGCGCGCTCGCCGTGGGCAGGATGACCACGCTGCCGTCGCCGAAATCGGCGCGGTCGAGGGAGAACCGGTCCACCTCCTCGGACCAGGGCTCGAACTCCCCCGAGCCCATGAGCTCCAGCGTCTTGTGGTCGGTCATGTCGGCCCTCTCATACCCGCATCGACGCCGGACGTATCTCCCGGTCGAAGCGCTCCCCCAGCTCGGCGGCCACGTCGAGCAGCGCGTCGAGGTCCTCGGCCTCGGTCCGGAAGTTCACGATGCACGACCGCAGCACGAACCGCCCGTCGAGGACGGCATTCGAGCAGTACACCCTGCCGTCCAACTGGAGCTCGATGAGGATCCGCTCGTTGAGCATCGACAGGTACTCCTCGCGCACGACGTGGTCGCCGAGGTCCGGCGGCACGTACCGGAAGCAACAGGTCGACAGCGACACGGGCGCGGCCAGCTCGAAGTCCTCGCGCTCCTCCACCCGCGCCCCGAGGTAGCGGGCGAGCTCGGCGTCGTGCGAAATGCGCTTCGAGTACGCCTCACGCCCGTGGGCGAGCAGCGAGATCCACACCTTGAACGCCGAGAACCCCCGGCTGAACTGTGGTCCGAGGTCTCGCAGGTCGAGGCCGTGGCCGGTCTTTCGGCGATCGCTGTGCACGTACGTCGGGTTCACCGCGAAGGAGTCCGAGAGCTTCTGGAGGTCGCGCACGACCACGCATCCCCCCGATTGCGGCGTGTAGATCCACTTGTGGGGGTCGAACGCGATCGAGTCGGCCCGCTCGATGCCGGCGAAGAGCGGCCGGAGGTCGTCGGCGAGCGTGGCCGGCCCGCCGTACGCGGCGTCCACGTGGAACCACATCCCGTGCCGCTCGCAGAGGTCCGCGATCGTGGGGAGCGGATCGATCGAGCCCGTCGCCACCGTTCCCGCCGTGCCGACCACCACGATCGGCCTCACACCCGCCCGGAGGTCCTCCTCGATCCTGAGCTCCAACACGTCGGCACGCATCCGGAAGCGCTCGTCGACCGGGATCTTGCGGACCGCGTTGGTGCCCAGGCCCATCATGTCGGCGGCGCGGTCGATGACGACGTGGACCTCCTCGCTCGCGTAGATGGCGAGCGGCTGGCCGGCGGTCACGCCGAGCGTCCGCACGTCCCATCCGGCCATGGCGTCGCGCGCCGCCTTCAGCGCGACGAAGTTCGCCATGGCGCCGCCGGTCACGATCAGTCCGCCGGCGGTCTCCGCCGGAAGGCCGAAGCGCTGCGCGAACCACGCGGTCATGGCCGACTCGATCTCCGATGCGGCCGGCGACAGGCGCCAGGCCCCGAGGTTCTGGTTCATCGCGGCGGCGGCCATGTCGGCCACCACGCCCGGCACGGTCCCGGCCGCCGTGACGTACGCCGAGAACCGCGGATGACCCGGATACATCGAGTAGTCGAACCAGATCGAGCGCATGTAGTCGACGAGCTCGTCCTCGGGAAGCGGCTCGTCCGGCACGGGGATCACCACGGCGTCGTGCACGGCCGTCTCGGTGAACTGGCGGGAGGTCACCGGCATGTCCGGAAGCTTTGCGAGGAACTCCTCCCACAGATCCAGGACGCGGTCGCCGAACCGGCGCGCTCGCGCCGGCTCCCAGTTCAGATCCTGGAACGGCTCGGGGTGCTCGGCCATCAGGATCGGAGCATACGAGCAAGACGAGCTCAGCTACGTGTGGTCGCGCCCGCGCCCGCTCAACCGCCAGGCTGCCGGGAGCAGCCCCGCGGCCAGCAGCAGCTTCAGCGTGTCACCGATGACGAACGGGTACAGCCCGAACTCCAACGCCTTCTCGAGCGGCACGTCGACGGCCGCCATGAGCCAGGACACCCCGATGCCGTACAGCACGACCTCCCCGAGGAACATCGCGCCGATCGAGCTGCGCATCGAGCGGTCCCAGCCCTGTCGCGCGAGCCAACCCACCAGCCCGGCGGCGAGCACGAAGCCCCACAGGTAGCCGGCGCTGGCGAACGCCGCCGACGGCGCGAAGAGCCCGTGCCATCCGCTCTCGCCGCCTGCGAAGAACGGCAGTCCAGCCGATCCCTCCGCGATGTACAGGAGGAGGGACGCCACGCCCAGCGCCGGGCCCAGCGACGCGCCCACGAGCAGGACACCGAGGGTCTGCCCCGTGATCGGCACCGGCGTGAACGGGAGCTTGATCGAGATCTGCGCGAGCCCCGCGATCAGAAGACTGCCCGTGACCACGAGGGCGACCTGATAGACGGTCCGGTTCACCCGGACGCGGGGCGCGACGGCGAGCGCGAGCGTGGTCACGGCGGGAACGCTACCGTACCCGTGCCGTGGACTTCAGCCTGCCCCAGGACTTCCAGGATCTCCTCGCCTCCTACCGCTCGTTCCTGGACCGCGAGGTCCGGCCGGTCGAGGAACGCCACGCGCAGCAGCTGCAGGACGAGATCTTCTCCGACGGGATGCGCGAGGAGGGTCTGCAACTCCGCAGGAAGTCGGCCGAGCTCGGGTTCTACGCCGCGCACATGCCGGAGGAGGTCGGCGGCATGGGCCTGCCGGCCGTGGCCACCACGCTCCTGGTGGAGGAGACGGCGAGGTCGGGGATGCGCTTCGCCGCCTTCGTGCTCGGCCCACCGAACCCGGAGGCGCCGACCCCCATCCTCATGGATCTGCCCGAGCATCTCCGTGGGAAGTTCGTGGAGCCCCTGGTCCGCGGCGAGACCACGATGTGCTTCGCGCTCACCGAGCCCGGCGCCGGATCGGACGCGCAGTCCATCGCCACCACCGCGGTCCTCGACGGCAACGAGTGGGTGCTGAACGGAACGAAGCACTTCATCACGAACGGCGCCCGGGCCGACGTCGCGCTCGTCATGGCCGTCACCGACAAGGAGAAGCGCGCCACCGGCGGCATCACGGCGTTCCTCGTGGAG
>JBHELK010000066.1:0-10543 GCA_046263085.1 Actinomycetota bacterium | reverse complement strand
GAGGACCAGCGCCACTGCACAGGCCGCACCCAGGGCGAGGGCAGCGGGAACGACACGACTGCGGCCGGAGGATGACACGACGCCATTGTCTCGCAGTGCCGTGGTTCGGGGGCGGGGCGTGCCTAGCGGTTCCGGCGGAGGTCGGCGGCGATGACGCGCGCCGCGTTGTGGCCGGGCGCGCCCATCACGCCGCCGCCGGGGTGGGTGCCGCTGCCGCAGAGGTAGAGACCCCGCAGCGGCGTGCGGTACCCGCTCGCCTGGGGGATGGGACGCATCGAGAACAGCTGATCGAGCGACATCTCGCCGTGGAAGATGTTGCCGCCGAGCAGGCCGAAGCGCTCCTCGAGGTCCTTGGGGGTGAGGACCTGACGATGGAGGACTGCGCCCTTCACGTTGGGGGCGTACTCGGCAATCGTGTCGATCACGCGGTCCCCGAACGCCTCGCGGTCGACGTCGCCGTATGGCACGTACTGCACGAAGCACGTCATCACGTGCTGGCCGTCGGGGGCGAGGGAAGGATCCTTCGTGGTGGGGATGACGCAGTCCATCATGGGGTGGTCGCTGGGACGGCCGTACTTGCAGTCGTCCCACGCGCGCTCGAGGTAGTCGATCGACGGGTTGATGATGAACTCAGGGTGCTGGGGTCCGGGCTCGCGGCCTGGCCGCGCGACGAAGTCGGGAAGCTCCGAGAGGGCGACGTTGACCTTCGCCGACGGGCTTCGGGTCCGGAACCGCTCGATCTCGCGCACGGCATCCGGGGGCAGGTGCTCGGCGCCCACGTGGTCGAGAAACGTCGTCCTCGGATGGATCCCCGAGACGACGACGCGGGCCCTGAGCTCCGTGCCGTCCGCGAGCGTTACGCCGATGGCCCGTCCCTCGCGCACGTCCACGCGCCGGACCTCCGCGTTCGTGCGCACCTCGGCCCCGGCGGCGCGGGCCGCGGCGGCGATGGCCTCGGAGAGCGCGCCCATCCCGCCTCGGACGAAGCCCCAGCCGCCCCGCAGCCCACTCACCTCCCCCATCCGATGATGCAGCAGCACGTAGGCGGTGCCCGGCGTCTTCGGACCTCCCCAGGCGCCGATCACCCCCCCCGGACAGAGCGCGCCCTTCACCGCGTCGTCCTCGAACCACTCGTCGAGGAAGTCCGACACGGACAGGGTCATGAGGTCCACGAGCCGCGCCATCCGCTTGCGGTACCGGAAGAAGTGGGCCGCCAGCCTGAGCAGCTCGCCCACGTCGGCGGCGCTCCGAACGTCGATCGCCGGCGGGCGCCGAAGGAGCAGCGGCCTGATCACCCGTACCAGCTCCGCAAGGGCCCGGTCGTACTCGAGGTAGGCATCTGCGTCACGCGGAGAGATCGTCGCGATCTCTCGGGCGGCCTTCCTGGCGTCGTCCCACACGAGCAGCGACCGCCCGTCGGGGAACGGGAGGAAGTACGCGGGGTCGAGCGGGTACACGTGGTAGCCGTGCCGCTGGAGCTGGAGATCGCGCACGATCTTCGGCTGTAGCAGCGAGACGACGTACGCTGCCGTTGACACGCGGTACCCGGGCCACACCTCCTCGGTCACCGATGCACCACCGACCAGCTCGCGCCGCTCGAGCACCGCCACTCGCCGCCCGGCCCGCGCGAGGTACGCAGCACACACCAACCCGTTGTGGCCGCCGCCCACCACGATGGCGTCGTACGTCTGCACGCCCGTATTCAACTCGATGCGGCCCGCCGCGTGCGGCCTTGACGACGCTGCCACCGGCGCTGGTATCGTTGCGCTCCAGAGGGTTCGGCATCAAGCAGTTGGCTTCGAGCAGCACCCTCGCCGGCGAGCCGGCCGGAGGCCCACCGGGCGAGCTTCAAGCGACGCCCGGGCGTGGCCGGGAAAGGAGGGTGATTCGCTCGTGGCAACCGGAACGGTCAAGTGGTTCAGCTCTGAGAAGGGCTTCGGCTTCATCTCCCAGGAGAGTGGCGAGGACGTCTTCGTGCATTTCTCCGGGATCGAGGGAGGCGGGTACAAGAACCTCGAGGAGAACCAGAAGGTCGAGTTCGAGGTGACCCAGGGCCCGAAGGGCCTGCAGGCCACCAATGTCCGTATCGTGGGGTAGCAGGACACCTCATCCACGGTGAAGGGCGGGCCCTCGGGCCCGCCCTCCGCTTTTTCTGCGCCGGAGGCGGAACCGAACGGCGGCCGGTACGGTCTTGCCGACGTGAGCTGGCGCGACGAAGATCCCGGCCTCCCGATCAAGTTCGGCCCCTGCTCCAACGCCGAATACGACCCCGAGCCCCTCTCGCCCGCGGTCACCGAGACCATCCGCCTGGCCCGGGAGGCGTGCGACCGCAACGCCCGGCGTCTGGGCATGGGACGCCGCGAGTTCCTGCTCTCCGCGATGGGGGCGGCGACCACCCTCATGATCCTCGACGCCTGCACGAGGGCCTCGTCGAGCGGAAGCCCCGGAGGCGGCTACCGCATCCCCGTCGAGGCCACCCTGGAGCCGGAGGCCGCTCGGCAGGCGGTCGGCGGCGACGAGTTCGTCTTCGATGTCCAGGGCCATCTCCTCGAGTACGCGCTGAACAAGGGCACGCGCGATCCCCACCACTTCTGGTCCCGGTTCCCGCAGCAGCACTGCGGGGAAAACGACCCCCGTGTCTGCTTCGACATCGAGCACTTCATGGCAGAGATCTTCAAGCGCAGCGACACCACCATGGTGTCGCTCTCGGCACTTCCACTGGAGCCGGACCACAGCCCGCTGTCCATGAAGGTGATGGAGGAGACGAGGCGCGTCGCGGAGCGGATGTGCCACGACGACCGCGTCCTCCTGCACGCCCAGGCCATCCCGAACGTCGGCAGGCTCCAGGCGAACCTCGACGCGATGGAGCGCGAGTCGCAGCACCACCCGATCAAGGCGTGGAAGGTGTTCACGCACTACCCCGATCTGTGGAACGGCTCGGGCGGATGGTGGCTCGACGACCACGAGCGCGGCGTGCCGAAGGTGGGCTCGAAGTTCATCCACAAGGCGATCGAGATCGGCGTGCCGATCATCGCGGTGCACAAGGGCCTCTCGGGCGGATCGCGATTCGCGTCGCCGCACGACGTCGGGCCGGCCGCTCGCAAGCACCCGCACGCGAGGTTCGTCGTCTACCACTCGGGGTTCGAGACGAGCACGACGGAGGGGCCGTACACGCGGGCCACGAGGACCGTCGGGGTGAACCGGCTGATCACGTCGCTGCGCGAGGCCGGCATCGGGCCCAACGAGAACGTCTACGCGGAGCTCGGCTCGACGTGGTGGTACCTCATGCGCACGCCGGGGCAGGCCGCGCACGTCATCGGCAAGCTCCTGAAGTACGTCGGCGAGGACAACGTGCTGTGGGGGACCGACTCGATCTTCTACGGCTCGCCGCAGGACCAGATCCAGGCCTTCCGGGCCCTGCACATCGAGCCCGAGCTCCAGGAGCGGTACGGATACCCGAAGCTGACGAAGCGGATCAAGGCCAAGGTCCTGGGCCTCAACGCCGCTCGTCTGTACGGCGTCGACCCCATCACGGTGCCCTGTCATCACTCGGCCGCGGAGATCGAGGAGCTCCGGATGGATCTCCCGGTGGGGAACGATTCCTACGGGCCTGCCACACCGGCCGAGGCTCGGGCGCACCGGGCCCACCACGCAGGGTGGCCGGGCTGACACGCAGCGCGCTCAGCTCGTGCCCGGTGCGTACCCGGGGGCCAGACGGGTAAGGGGAAAGTGAAGAACGGCAGAAGAGGGAAGGAGGTCGATCGCCATGGCGATGCTCGTACGACACGCCATGACCGAGGCGCCGCAGACCGCCAGACCCGACATGACGGCAGGCGATGCTGCGGGCCTGATGCGGCAGCTCGATGTCGGAGTGGTCCCCATCCTGGAAGGTGACTCGCTGTTCGGGCTGGTCACCGACCGGGACCTCGTGATCCGCGTCCTCGCGGAACGGCGGGATCCCGACGAAGTGAAGCTCGGCGATATCGCGACGAAGTCGCCGGTGACCGTCACGCCGGACACCAAGCTGGCCGAGGCGCGTGAGCTGATGGCCGAACACAAGGTCCGGCGCCTGCCGGTGGTGAAGGGCGCCGAGCTCGTCGGCATCCTCTCGCTCGGCGATGTGGCCGTCGCGGCCGCATCGGACAGCAAGACCGGGGAGACGCTGGAGCAGATCTCCGAGTCGGACGCCACCAAGGACATCTCCAATGGGCCGGACCGTGGTACGCCGGAGCGCGTCCAGCGGACCGGGACGGAGGGATGAAGGCGGAGCTCCAGGGGTGCTCCGCTTAACGCGGCGGCGCTCCACATCATTCAGTGGCGGAGAACTCAGTGGGGCGGGGCTTGTCCCCGCCCCACCCGCTCGTACCCCGAGATGTGCGTGTCGTCCGGGGCCGTGAACGACTCGCTGGTGCCAGTTGGACCATCGTCCCCGCAGCCGAAGCCCGGCGAGCTGCGCAATCACGTCCGATCGCGGCTCACCGCTCGCCGTAGGTCTCCGGTCCGTACTCGCTCATGCGGGCGCAGCGTATCCTCGGGTCCGATGCGAGCGGAAGCGCAGGTCCGGTTGTCGCAGCTCAGTCACGGCGCTGGGTGCGCGTGCAAGCTCGGCCCGGCGCAGCTGACGGACGTCCTCGGCCGGCTTGGGATGCCGGCCATGCCCGACCGGGTCCTCGTCTCGGGCGACACGCGCGACGACGCCGCCGTCTATGCGCAGGACTCCGGCCCGGCAATCGTCCAGACCGTCGACTTCTTCACGCCGATCGTCGACGACCCCTACGACTGGGGCCGCGTCGCCGCGACGAACGCCATGAGCGACGTCTACGCGATGGGCGGCCGTCCGGTCATGGCGTTGAATCTCGTGTGCTGGCCGGTGGACGACCTGTCCCTGGATCTCCTCGTGCGGGTGCTGGAGGGGGGTTCCGCCGCCGCAGGCGCGGCCGGCGTGGCGGTCGTGGGCGGACATTCCATCACCGACACCGAGCCGAAGTACGGGATGGCGGTGACCGGATTCGTCGACCCGGACCGGATCGTGCGCAACTCGACCGCACCATCCGGCGCGACGTTGTTCCTGACGAAGCCGCTCGGCCTCGGGATCATCTCCACGGCCATCAAGCGCGGTTCGGCGAGCGAGGAACAGATCCGGCTCGCTGTCGACACGATGACCGAGCTGAACGCGGAGGCCTCCGCCGCCATGGTGGAGGCGGGCGTCGAGGCGGCCACGGACGTCACCGGGTTCGGCCTGCTCGGCCACCTGCGGCAGATGCTCGCGGCCTCCGGAGTCTCGGCGACGGTGGACGCCTACGCGGTGGACCTCCTCCCGGGAGTCCTGGAGCTGGCACGGGAGGGCGTCGTGCCTGGGGGGACACGTCGCAACCACGAGTTCGTCGAACCCTGGGTGGCCTGGGGTGAGCTGGACGAGGCGGAGCAGGCCGTCCTGGCCGACGCCCAGACCTCGGGGGGCCTCCTGATCGCCACCACTCGCCCCGAGGAGCTGAAGGATGCGTTCGCTCGGCGGGCCCTCCCGGCGCAGGAGATCGGCACCACGCACGACGGCGAGGCCGGGCGCGTCACCGTGAGCGGCCGTCTGGCCCCGTAGGGAACATCGGGGGAATCCCACCGCGTTGATAGAATTCGAGCTCCCGTGATCGAGCTCGAGCCGACGATGTACGACGAGATCCTGGAGCAGGCCCTCGCGGAGTTCCCCAACGAGGCCTGCGGTCTCGTCGCGGGGAAGGAAGGCAGGCCCGTGAAGCTGTTCCGGATGAAGAACGCCGACGCCAGCCCCGTGACGTACCGGCTCGACACCGACGAGCAGTACGCGGTGTATCGCGAGTGCCTCGACCAGGACTGGGACACCGAGCCCTATGCGATCTATCACTCGCACACGCACTCGCAGGCATATCCGTCGGAGACCGACATCGACAAGGCGCTGTACCCCGAGAGCCGGTACCTGATCCTGTCGCTCGAGGATCGGGAGCGGCCGGTGCTGCGGGGATTCCGCATCGTGTCCGGCGACGTCACCGAGGAGGAAGTGAGCATCGGATGACGCAGTTCAACGAGGAGCAGGTCGTCCGCTACGCCCGTCACATCATCCTGCCGGGCATCGGCGGAGACGGGCAGCGCAAGCTCCTCGACGCCAGCGTGCTGTGCATCGGCGCCGGCGGCCTCGGTTCGCCGGTGGCGATGTATCTCGCCGCGGCCGGCGTGGGCAAGCTCGGGATCGTCGATTTCGACGACGTGGACCTCACCAACCTCCAGCGGCAGATCGCGCACGGCACGAAGGACGTTGGCCGGCCGAAGGTGGACTCGGCCGCCGACCGGCTGCGCGACATCAACCCGGGGATCGAGGTCGTGGCGCACAACACCATCCTCACGAGCGACAACGCGTTCGAGGTGATGGGGTCCCACGACATCATCGTCGACGGCTCCGACAACTTCCCCGTGCGCTACCTGTCGAACGACGCGTCGCAGATGCTCGGCAAGCCGCTCGTGTACGGGTCGATCTTCCAGTGGGAGGGGCAGGCCACGGTGTTCATGCCGGGGCAGGAGACCCCGTGCTACCGGTGCCTGTTCCCCCAGCCACCACCCCCGGGATCGGTGCCGTCGTGCGCCGAGGGCGGGGTGTTCGGCGTGCTGCCGGGCATCGTGGGCTGCATCCAGGCCACCGAGACGATCAAGCTGATCATCGGCCAGGGCTCCACGCTCGAGGGGCGTCTGCTGCTCTTCGATGCCATGGAGATGGACTTCCAGACGGTGAAGCTGCGCTGGGACCCGGAGTGCCCGGTGTGCGGCAAGCAGCCGAGCATCACGGAGCTCATCGACTACGACCAGTTCTGCGGCATCACGCCGCCGCCGGAGGTCCGCGTCTGATGGGTGTGGTCGTGAAGCTGCCGACCCTGCTCCGCCAGCACGCGGGCGGCGACGCGCAGGTCGAGGGCAAGGGCGGGGGCACGCTGCGAGAGCTGTTCCAGGACCTGGAGTCGCGTTACCCGGGCATCACGCAGCGGATCATCGCCGAAGATGGCGGCCTGCAGCGCTTCGTGAACGTGTACCTGAACGATGAGGACGTCCGCTACCTCGGCTCCCTCGAGACCGAGGTCGGCGAGGACGACACCGTCGCGATCCTCCCCGCCGTCGCTGGCGGCTGATTCAGGGCTCGCGTCGTCAGCGGCGGTCGAGAACGTAGACCCCCCGGCCAGTGGCCGCGTACACGACGCCCCCGTCGGAGCTCAGCGCGAGCGATCGGACCGAGAGCCCCTCGAGCCCCGGGGCGGGCGGCGCCCACCAAGCGTAGATCCACGTGTGGTCGAGGCTCGAGCTCAACGTGGCTTCCATGACACCGTCGGCGGTTCCGGCGTAGATCGCGTCGCCGGAGCGCGTGACGGCGATCGAGCGCACCGCGAGACCCGCGTACCCTCCGACGGGGTAGTCGTCCCATGTCAGACCGCCCTCCCTACTCAGGTGAACGCCATTCTCGGTTCCCGCGTAGACGATCCCGGCTGCGTCGAACGTGAGAGCGTCGTAGTCGTAGGACGGAACGTACGGTCGCTCGCCCTGCACGTCGAAACCGACCGGTGAAGCGGGGGTCCACACTTGCTCGGGCGTCATGGTCCTCCAGACGCTCCACGACAGCGCAGCGAGCACCGTCTGCGGATCCGTCGGGGAGATCGCGAGCGAGGCCTCGTTGAACTCGCTGCCGGGCATCTCTCCGTCGGCGATGGACATCGGAAGGGCCGATGGCATCTCGGTCCAGGTGCTCCCGCCGTCGACGGTGGACCATATCGAGTCGTAGGATGAGGAACCGTACGCCCGGTCCGGGTTCGTCGGATCGATGACGATCTGGTCGAGACGAACCGTTGTCTTGGGCTTGACCCATATCGCGCCGCCATCCGACGAGACGAGCGGGCCCCAGCCCGCGGCCGAGGTCGAGTAGATGCGCCGCGGATCCGAGGGCGCAACCGCAACGTAGAGAGATCCGCCGGCTCCGTACAGCAGGTGCCAGGTGGCGCCGGCGTCCGTCGTCTTGAACAGCCCGGACGTTCCCGCAGCCGCGTATGCCACGTCCGCATCCGATGGGTCCACGGCGACGTTCACGATGCCGATCGTGAGCTGGTAGGGCTCGGCGATCGGCGCCCAGGAGTCCCCGAGATCAGTCGACCGGAAGATGCCGAACGGACTGAGCGCGGCGCTCAGCGTTCCCGTTCTTCCGGGCCCCAGTGCGATGGCCGCCACGTCCTCGCCGGGCAGATGGTCCGCCACCGCGGTCCATGTCTCGCCGTGGTCGCTGCTCCGCCACAACCCCCCGTAGCCCGCCCTCGCGATCACGGTCCCATCCGGCGAGATCGCGAACTGGTTGACCGCGTTCTCGCCGCTCTGCGGGGACGCAGGGGTCCAGGTGGCCCCACGATCGTCGCTCCGGTAGACGATCGTCCCGTCATATCGGAACCCTCCCGCATAGACCACGTTGGGCGCGCTCGGGTCGACGGCGAGGACGTCGATCGCCGGATCGAAGTCCAGGCCGGTGCCGCCCACCGGCCAGGTGGCGCCGCCGTTTGTGGTGGCGTACACGGTGTCGAGGATGCCCAGGTACACGGCGTCGGGATCCGTGGGATCCACGGCGAGCTGGAACTGGGAGGCGTCGTTTCTCGATACCTGCGGTGGCGTGACGTCGGTCCAGTGGTCACCGCCGTCCGTCGTCTTGAAGAGCGTGCGGCGCCCGTCCGGGGCGAGGGCGCCCGCGTAGAGCAGCCCGGTCTTCGATGGAGCGAGGGCGGGGTCCCCCCAGCAGCAGGATGACCCGTCCGGGAACGTGAGGGGTGTCCACGACGCGCCCCCGTCGCGGCTGCGCTCGAAGCCCGCCGCGCCGGTGACGTACAGGGTCCCCGGCGAGGCCGTGTCGACGAGGATGTTGCTGACCGCTCCGCCGTAGCCCAGCTCGGTCCAGTGAGCGCCCCCATCGTCCGTCTCGTACAACCCCTGTTCGGTTCCGACGTAGAGCTCCTGATCGGTCGGACCGGAGGCTGTCGCCGTGACGGCCGGCTGACCCGTCGGGCCGTGGGAGACCCACGTCGGGGCGGCCTCGGATGCCGCCGGCGTGGCCGCGACCGTCATCGCGACGACCGTGGCGAGAAGCAGTAGTGCCCGATGGTGCAGTCCGCGCTTCACATCAGCCTCCTGTGGTCCGCAGCACATAGACTCCTCGGCCCGTGCCGGCGTAGAGCGTCGTCCCGTCGGAGCTCAGTGCGAGCGATCTGACCGAGAGCCCCTCGAGGCCCGGCGCCGGTGGCGCCCACCGCGCGTAGAACCACATGCCGTTGAAACTGGAGCCCAGGGTGGCCTCGGCGACCCCGTCCGGCGTTCCGACGTACATCGTGTCGCCTGCCTTCGTCACTGCGATGGATCTCACGTCGAGATCGGCGG
Source organism: Actinomycetota bacterium (assembly GCA_046263085.1). Lineage (GTDB taxonomy): Bacteria > Actinomycetota > UBA4738 > UBA4738 > JACQTL01 > JBHELK01. The sequence goes on along the minus strand of JBHELK010000066.1, from coordinate 1,123 downwards.
CCTGCGGGTCGAATGCCCCGGCCCCGCCGACTCGCTCATCCCCCCATGTGACGCCGCCGTCTGCGCTCAGGAAGACCCCGCCGCTGGTCCCGGAGTACGCGATCCCCGCGGCGTCGAACGCCAGTGCCTCGGTGTCGTACATCGCTTCGTACGGCTCCTCTTGGGCGTCGACGCCGACCGGCGACGACGGTGTCCATGCCTGGTTGGGGGTGACGGTCCTCCACACGTTCCACGACAGCGCCGCGAGCACCGTCTGAGGATCCGTCGGATCCACGGCCAGCGCCTGGATGCCGGGCCCCTTCCTGCTTGCTGCCACGTCGGCTTCGTAGACGGGAAGACTGTTGGGCATCTCGGTCCAGGAGGTCCCGCCGTCCGTGGTCTTCCAGAGGGTGTCCTGGACGGAGGAGCCATAGGCCACATCGGCGTTCGCGGGGTCCACGACGAGGTGATCCGGGTGGACCGAGCTCGCGGAAGGGGTCCATGTCGCGCCCCCGTCCGAGGAGATGAGGAGGCCGGCCTCGTACAGGCTCGTCGGTATCGAGTACACGCGACGCGCGTCACTCGGGGCCACCGCGACGAAGTCCGATCCGCCTGCGCCGTAGAGGAGGTGCCACGCTTCCCCGGCGTCGACGGTCTTGAACAGGCCGGCGCCGCCAGCGGATGCGAAGGCGATGCTCGGGTTGGTGGGGTCGACGGCCACGGTCGTGATGCCCAGCAGGGTCTGGTACGGGTCGGTGATCGCGCTCCAAGAGGCTCCGTCGTCCGTGGAGCTGAACAACCCGAACGGGCTGAGCGCCGCGGTGAGCGTTCCGTCCGGGCCGGCGGCGACCGCGGTCACGTTCGAGCCCGGGAGTCGATCCGAGAGGGAGGTCCACTTTTCGGCGTGGTCGGTGGTCAGCCACAGGCCACCGCCTTCGCCCCTGGCGATCAGCGAGCCGAAGGCCGTGAACGAGAAGGAACGAACCCAGGTGCCGCCCGTCGGTGAGGCGGGGGACCAGGTTTCGCCGGCGTCCTCGCTTCGATACACGACGGTCCCGTCCGACGCGAAGCCGCCCGCGTACAGGATGTTCGGGGAGAGAGGGTCCACGGCGAGCACCTCGGGGCCGTACGTGAAGGGAAGGTC
>JBHELK010000065.1:0-8358 GCA_046263085.1 Actinomycetota bacterium | reverse complement strand
CGGTAGCGGGCCAGCAATGCGCCGAGCTCCGCCTGGAACGCGGCGACGTCGATGTCGGGGCGCTGGTCGGAGCCCGCGATCATGAGCACCACGTCGGCCAGGAACGGCACGTCCTCCTGCCAGAACGCCATCAGCATCAGGATCAGGAGCTCGCGAAGCTCCGGGCCGACCTCGCCCACCATCCCGAAGTCGAGGAAGTAGATCTTGCCGTTCCACCACATGAGGTTCCCGGGATGGGGATCGGCGTGGAAGAAACCGTCGGTGAGGATCTGGCGGTAGTACGACTCCAGCAGCTGCTTCGCGGCCTCCTTGCGATCCTCCGACTCCTCGGACCGCCGGATCGGCACGCCCTGGACCTGCTCCATCACCAACAGGCGCGGGGTCGTGTACTCCTTGTAGATCGCGGGAACGTCGAGCCGGTCGTACGGCGCGAGCACCTCGCGCATCCGCTCGATGTTCGCGGCCTCCTGCGTGAAGTCGAGCTCGCGCTTCAGCGACCCGCTGAGGTGCTCGACGATGGCCGGCATGTCGACGAGCTGGCGGAACGCGGGCCGGTTCTCGGTCTTCTCCGCGAAGAGCTGGAACAGCCCGAGGTCCTGCAGGATGTCCGCCTCGGCCGTCGGGCGCTGCACCTTGATCACCACGCGCGAGCCGTCCGAGAGCGTTGCCTTGTGGACCTGCGCGATGGTGCCGGCGGCCATCGGCGTCTGCTCGATGGACTCGAAGACGTCCTCCCAGGGAACGCCGAGCTCGTGCTCCATGACCCGGACGACCTCGGCCTCGGTGAGCGGGGGCACCTGGTCCTGCAACGTGGCCAGCTCCTGGATGAACTCCGGGGGCAGGAGGTCGGGCCGGGTCGAGAGGATCTGGCCGAGCTTGGCGAAGGTGGGCCCGAGCTCCTCCATGGCCTGCCGGACCCTCTTGGCCTGTTCCGTGGTGCCGTCGGTGCCCTTCTCGCCCCGGGAGAACAGGTACTTCACGCCGTGCTTGGTCATGACGCCGCCGATCCGGGTGGCGCGGCTCATGAGGTGGGCGTCCTGGGGCTCGTCCTCCTCCGCGGCGGCCACGGTGCCGGTGCGCTGATCGAAGCCGCGCGTGCGAACGGCGGACGCGCCGTCGGTGGTGTTCACGATCACCACGGAGCAGCGGGCGTTGTGCGAGATGCGGTTGGGGACGTTGCCGAGCAGGAACTCGCGGCGTCCGGCCATGCCGGCGTTCCCCACCACCAGCAGGTCCGCCTCGGCCTCCTCGGCGGCGCGGACGATGGCCATGGCGGGGTCGGCATCCACGACCACCCGCGCGCTCCCGCGGGGCCCGGCCACCTCGACGGCGACCTGCTTCAGCTCCTGGCCGGCGAAGGACGCCCGCGTGGCCTCGGCCTGCCCGGCCTCGGTGTCGGCCGGGTGCTCCGGCACCAGCACCTGCACGATGTGCAGCTCGGCGCCGTAGCGCTCCGCCATCTCGGCGGCCCAGTCCACCGCTCGCTTCGCGGTCGGGGAGCGGTCGGTGGCGACGACGATGCGCTTGATGGCGTCTCCTTGTCGTTCTCGGGGCGTTTGCCCGAAACCCTCGTTCGATGAAGGATACTGGCCCCCGCATGGCAACAAGCAGGCCCCGCCCCGGCGTTCATCGACGTCCGCCCCCCAGGTTCACGTTCGGAGAGGGGCTGGCCGCGGTCGCCCTCAGCCTGTCCATCGCGACCTTCGCCGTCATGGCCGTGGTGTGGTCGAACCCGCAGCCCTCCGAGGCGAACGGGCGCGGCGGAGGGCTACACGTCCCGTCGGTGACCCCCCAGCCCCCCACCTCGCTCCCCGCGCCGGTCCCGCGCTCGGCGGTGAAGATCCCCCCGCCGCCGCAGGGGCAGATCTACTGGGGCGCCTACGTCCCCGGCGTCCCGTTCGACTTCACCCGGCTCGACGAGCTGGAGCAGGTCACCGGCCACGTGCCGGCGATCATGATGTGGTACCAGGACTGGTCGGGCCCACCGATCTTCCCCGCGGCGACGGCCGAACGGTTCGAGGCCAACGGCGTCCTGCCGATGCTCACGTGGCAGCCGCGCCACAGGGTCGGGGCGCCGATGTTCGTGACCCTGCACGACATCGTGGCCCACCGGTACGACCGGTACATCCGGCGGTACGCGCGGAGCGTGCGAGCCTTCGGCAGGCCCGTGTTCCTGCGGCTGATGCACGAGATGGACGGCACCTGGTACCCGTGGTCGGGCTATTCGCGCGGCAACACGCCCGAGGAGTACGTCGCCGCCTGGCGCCACATCCACGACATCTTCCACGAGGAGGGCGCGACCAACGTCACGTGGGTGTGGAGCGTCAACCATCGCTCGGTGCCGCACATCCCGGAGAACACGATCGACCACTTCTGGCCGGGATCCCGCTACGTCGACTGGGTGGGGGTCAGCGGGTTCAACCCGGGCCCGGTGCGGGTCCCGTTCCGGTGGCAGAGCTTCGACCACGTGAACCGCCCGCGGTACCTCGATCTCCTTGAGTACGGGAAGCCGATCATGGTCTCGGAGACGGCGGCGCCCGAGGTCGGCGGCGACAAGGCCGCGTGGATCGCTCGGATGTTCCGCTCGATCGCCGAGCGCTACCCGCAGCTTGCCGCGCTGATCTGGTTCGACGACCGCGACCCGAAGTTCCCGAACCGCAACGACTGGCGCGTGAACTCCTCCGCGCGGGCGCTCGGAGCGTTCCGCCAGGCCCTCGATGGGCCGCGTGTGCTGAGCGCGCCGGCCGGCGTCCGCCTGGCCGGTCTCGCGGGTTGAGGTCCCGTCTATCATGGGGCCGACGCCGGAGTAGCTCAGTTGGCAGAGCGACGCATTCGTAATGCGTAGGTCCGCGGTTCGATTCCGCGCTCCGGCTCGACATGCGCGCTCTCCGAGTGGTCCCTCCGCTCGCGGTCGCGGTCGCGTCCATGCTTGGCGGCTGCGGGGGCGGTTCCGAATCCTCTCCCGAGCGGGCGGAGGGCTCCTCGGTGGTCACGTCGCCGGCGGGGAACGAGGGGCTCCTCGGCAGCTACCGCACCACGATCTCCGCGATCGAGGCGGGCGACCGGCCCACCCTCGCCGCCACGTGGCTGCTCTCCTTCACCTCCGACGGGACCCTGATCGCGAGCCGGCCGGGGTTCACAGCACTGCATGCCACGTACGAAGCCACGGCGACCACGTTCACGACCACCGACGCGGAGTGCGGGCTGTCGGTGCAGGGGGTGTATGGATGGAAGACGGAGGGCGACTCGCTCGTGCTCACGAAGATGAAGGACGCGTGCGACGCCCGGGCGATCATCTTCACCGCGCACCCGCTCACCCGGCAGGCGTGACCGGGGCGTACCGGCGCTCGTCTCGAGCCTTGGCTTAGAATCCGGCGCGATGCGTTCGCACCGATCCCCGACCGGCCGGCGTGCGTGGTCGCTCGCCATCCTGACGCTCGCCCTCCTGGTGATCCCACAGGTGGCGATGGCACAGGTGTTCATCGACCCCACCGCCACGCCCGAGAAGCACGACGGCGGGTGGATCTACTGGATGGCGCAGGCCTCCATCGCGATGGGCGCGCTGATCGTGGTCGTGGCCGGGGCGTCCTACCTGCGCTTCGCGCCGCGCTTCTACCGGTCGGACAGGGAGGAGGAGGCCAAGAAGACCGCCGTGCCGGCGCCTCCGCCGACGGCGGTCCGGATCCAGTACCAGCCCCCGCCGCAGCCGGTCACACCTCCGGCACAGGCGAGTGCTCCCGCAGCGCCGGCCGAGGCCACGCAGGCGACAGGGGCTCCCGCACCCACGCCGGCCGCGACGCCGGTTGAAGCGCCCGCCCAGGCCGCTCCCGCCGCTGCTCCCGCCGCCGTTCCCGCCGCTGCACCCGCCACGGCTCCCGCCGCACCGCGGCACGAGGGGCCGGTCGAGCTCGATCAGGAGACCTTCGATCGCGTGCTGCAGGAGCAGCTGGCGAAAGGAACCGATCGCCGCGTCGCAGAGGGCCGTGCTCGATCCGCCGCGGTGAAAGCGGCCCGGGAGAAGGCCGCCGGATAGCGCCACGGTCCGGTCCACCACTGTCACCGGGCCGGGTACGCTTGACGGGCCGATGCCGCAGCCCGCCGATCCGGATCAGGACCTCGACTGGACCATGCCCCCGCGTGCGGGGCTCCTCGACTGGCCGACGGCTTCGCGGGTCGGGACACGACTGGCGGGACGCGGCCCCACGCTGACGAAGGTGGAGCGCGCTCGCATCGTCGAGGACTTCGCGGAGCTCGTCCCCGAGGCCGAGAAGCTCGTTCGAGAGTTCACCGGTCTCTCCCACGACGGCTACCGCGCCCGCTCGTGGGTCATGAACCGCGGCGAGTGGATCGACGCGAACCTCCGCGGGTTCCAGCGAGTGATCGAGCCCCTCGCCGCTCGTGCGCTCACACAGCACGGGGTGAACCCCCGCGGCTTCCGGCGCAAGATCCTCGGGGCGCAGGTCGGATCGCTGATGGGATACGTGTCGCGGAAGGTGCTCGGGCAGTTCGACCTGTTCCTGCCGCCGGATGACGACGGCCTGATCTACTTCGTGGGGCCGAACGTCGCCGAGGTCGAGCAGCGTTTCGGGTTCCCGAAGCGCGACTTCCGGATGTGGCTGTGTCTGCACGAGACGGCGCATCGAGTCCAGTTCGGTTCGGTGCCGTGGCTGAAGGACTTCCTCACGCGTCAGATCGAGAGCTACCTCTCCGGTATCGACATCGATCCCAAGCGGGTGCTGGAGGCGGTTCGGCGCGCCATCGAGGAGGTTCGCACCCACGGCGCGCGGGGGGCCGATCTCCTTCCCCTGCTCATGACTCCGGAGCAGCGCGAGGTCTTCGACCGGATGCAGGGCCTGATGTCGCTCCTGGAGGGCCACGCCACGTTCGTCATGGACATCCTGGGGGCCGAGCACCTGCAGCAGGCTGAGCGGATGCGCACCGGGCTCCAGCAGCGGCGGAAGGCGTCGGCGATGGAGCGGGGCTTCCAGCGGATGATCGGGTTCGACAAGAAGATCAGCCAGTACGACACGGGCCGTCGGTTCGTGGCGCACGTCGTCGAGCGAGCGGGGATGCCCGGCTTCAACCGGGTGTGGGAAGCGGAGGCCAACCTCCCCACCGCCGTCGAGGTTGCCCGGCCCGACGACTGGCTGGCCCGCGTCAGCCCGTAGCGATGTCGCGGCGACCGCCGGCCGTCGCGCGGGTCCTCGAGCGCATCACCGCGACCGCCCGCGAGCACCACATGTTCGACCCCGGGGATCGAGTGCTGGTCATGGCGTCCGGCGGGCCCGATTCCACGTGCCTCCTGTCCGCCCTCCACATGCTCCGGCGGCTGTTCGAGATCGAGCTCGAGGTCTTCCACTTCGACCATCGCCTCCGGCCCGACTCGGGCAAGGACGCTCAGTACGTGAGACGCCTCGCCGCGAAGCTGGAGCTCGCGTTCCATCTCCGTGTGGCCGCCGACGAGCCTGCGGCGGGTGACTCGGTCGAGGAGTGGGCGCGGGTCGCCCGGTGGAGCGCGGCCAACGAGCTTCGCGGGACCGGTCGCTTCGACATCGTGGCGGCCGGCCACACCCTGAACGACCAGGCCGAGACGCTCCTGCTGGCCTTGCTGCGAGGCGGCGGTCTGCACTTCGTCGCCGGCATGCCTCCGAAGGGTCAGTTCGTCGCCCGTCCCCTGCTCGACGTGAACCGTGACGAGGTCGAGGCGTTCGTGCGAGCCCTCGGGCTGCGGCCCCGGGTCGACCCCACGAACCGCGATACGCGGCTGCTTCGCAACGCGATCCGGCTGCGTGTGATGCCGGAGCTCGAGCGAGCGGTGGGCCGGAGCGTGGTCGGGACGCTGGCCCGCACGGCCGGCCTACTGCGCGCGGACGCCGACGAGCTGTTCCGCCAGGGTGCCGCGGCTTACGAGCAGACCGTCAAGGAGGAGGGCAGCGGATGCCGCCTGGAGGCGGCCTCGTTCCTCGAGCTCCCGGAGGCCATCGCCGGACGTGTGGTGGAGCTCGCCATGTGGCGATCGGCGGTGCATCCGGAGATGGAGACGATCCGCGCGGTGCTCGATCTGGCGAGAGGGCGGCCGGGGCGCAAGATCGATCTGCCCGGGGGCTTTACTGCCCTCCGGGAGCGGGAGTACATTCGCATCTCTCGACCTTCCCCCGAGGACCCACCATGAGCAGAGGGGGGAAGGCCAATGCACACCCGGGGAATGGTCCTGCCGACGGACTCGCGGATCGACCTCACCGCTCCTAGACTCGTCGCCCACGTGCCCCACTACGAGAACGACATCGAGGACGTCCTGATCTCGGGCGACGAGATCCAGGACTGCGTTCGCCGGCTCGGGGCCGACATCACCGCCGACTACCGCAACGAGGACAACCTCATGTTGGTGGGCGTGCTCAAGGGGGCCTTCGTGATGATGGCCGACCTCTCGCGCCACATCCGCCTGCCCGTGGAGTTCGACTTCATGGCGGTCTCTTCCTACGGCGCCGCGACGAAGACATCCGGGGTGGTCCGGATCCTCAAGGATCTCGACCACGAGATCGAGGGCCGCAACGTCCTGCTCGTCGAGGATATCGTCGACTCCGGCCTCACCCTCAACTACCTGCTCAAGAACCTGCGCACGCGCCGCCCAAAGTCCCTCGAGGTCTGCGCGCTGCTGCAGAAGACCGAGGTGCAGCAGGTGAAGATCGACATCAAGTACCGGGGCTTCGAGATCCCGCCGACCTTCGTGGTCGGCTACGGCCTCGACTACGGCGAGCGCTTCCGCAACCTCCCGTACGTCGCGACCCTGAAGCCCGACGCCTACGTAGACACTTCCGGGTAGGAACCACAAGGGATCACGCACGTCGATCTGGTCGTCGACACGGGTATCCGCTGATCACCCGACGGCGCACCATCCGGCTGTGCTGAAGAACCCGCGTGCTACCATCGAGCCGGTGGGCGGGGGAGCTGCCATCTCTTCCCGCGTCCGCTTCGACCCATGAGAAACCCGCAGCCGAACCGCCCCGAACCACCTTTCCGGCGGATCCTTCGAGGACCGCTCGTCTACATCCTGCTCATCCTCGGCGCGTTGTGGCTGTTCATGGCGTTCGCGGTGCACTCCTCGAGTGCCAGGGACATCACACTCACGCAGCTCACCCGCGACGTGCACCAGGGACGGGTGGAGAACGCGAAGTTCCTCGAACGCGACCAGGTCGTCGCCGGCAGCCTCACGAACGGGCAGGAGTACCGCGCCCACTACACCGCCGAGTTCGAGGACGAGCTCACGCAACTGCTGCAGGACGCCGGCGTGCCGGTCGACGTGGATCCGCAGAAGGGCTCGGCCCTCCTCTCGGCGCTCTTGCAGACCGTGCTGCCACTCGTCGTGATCGCCGCGCTGCTCCTGTTCTTCATGAACCAGATGCAGGGTGGCAACCGCGTGATGAGCTTCGGCAAGGCCAAGGCCAAGCTCGCCACCAAGGACCAACCCAAGACGACCTTCGCCGACGTGGCCGGGGTGGACGAGGCGGTGGAGGAGCTCGAAGAGGTGAAGGACTACCTGAAGGAACCCCAGAGGTTCCAGGCCATGGGGGCGAAGATCCCGAAGGGTGTGCTGCTGTACGGGCCGCCCGGCTCCGGCAAGACGCTGCTGGCGCGGGCAGTGGCCGGCGAGGCCGGTGTGCCCTTCTATTCGATCTCCGGCTCCGACTTCGTCGAGATGTTCGTCGGCGTCGGCGCGGCCAGGGTGCGCGACCTCTTCGAGCAGGCGAAACAGAACGCGCCGGCCATCGTGTTCATCGACGAGATCGACGCGGTCGGTCGCCACCGCGGGGCCGGCCTCGGCGGCGGCCACGACGAGCGCGAGCAGACACTGAACCAGCTCCTGGTGGAGATGGACGGCTTCGACATCAAGACCGGTGTGATCCTGATGGCGGCCACGAACCGCCCCGACATCCTCGACCCCGCCCTTCTGCGCCCGGGTCGTTTCGACCGCCACGTGGTGATCGACAGGCCGGACCTCGAGGGCCGCAAGGGGATCCTCCGCGTGCACGCGCGCGGCAAGCCGATCGCGGAGGGCGTCGACCTCGACGTCATCGCCCGCCGCACACCGGGCTTCACCGGGGCCGATCTCGCCAACGTGATCAACGAGGCGGCGCTGCTGACGGCCCGCCGCGGCAAGCCGGCCATCACGTTGTCGGAGCTGGAGGAGGCCATCGACCGTGTCGTGGCGGGGCCGGAGCGCCGGACGCGGCTGATCTCCGACAAGGAGAAGCAGGTCATCGCGTACCACCAGGGCAGACACGCGCGAGTGGCGTACGTGCTGCCGAACGCGGATCCCGTGCACAAGATCACGATCATCCGCGGAGGTCGCGCGCTCGG
>JBHELK010000064.1:0-11686 GCA_046263085.1 Actinomycetota bacterium | reverse complement strand
CCTATCCCGCCATGTCCTCCAGGCCGTACTTGCGGACCAGGGAGAGGTAGTCGCGCTGATAGAAGATCTTGCAGTTGATCTCAGGGTACAACTCGCGCAGCCGGCGGATCTTGCGGTTCTTCTTGGTCACGAGCTTCTGGTTGAGCGTCGTGATCTCGATGTACATGTCCCACTGCGGGAGATAGAAATCGGGGGTGAAGCGTTTGGTGGCGTTGCCGTCCTCGTCGGTCTCGAGATCGAACGAGCGCGGTTCGTAGTCCCACTCGATCTGGTAGAAGTCCAGCAGCCTGGCGAACTGCCGCTCACTGGCGTGCGCGAAATCGACGGTCTCGGACTTCATGGGCGGGGCCTTCGCGGACTTCTTCGTCACCGCCCCTCGCTTCGGGGCCTTGGCCTTCGCGGCGTCCGCCGTTCCCGCCAAGCGGGGCTATCCCCCGCCCGCCCGGGCCGCCGGTCGCGACCGCTTCTGCGTCTTGGCGAGGGTTCCCTCGAGATCGCTCACGACCTTGTCCACCGCGATGGCGAAGACCCCCTGCCCCTTCGACAGCAGATCGATGACCGCTTCGGGGGACTCCGGCGCGTAGATGCGGATGCCGTCGGACATGAGCGTGATGCTGTGCAACGGCTGGCGCATCTCCTTCAGGTACTCCACGGCCTTGCGGATCTGCTGGAGGCCGACGCCGGCGTCGAGGAGCTTCTTGATGATGCGCAGCACGAGCATGTCCTGGAACGAGTACAGGCGCTGCGTGCCCGAGCCTCCGGCCTCGCGGATGGAGGGGGTGACGAGCCCCGTCCGGGCCCAGTAGTCGAGCTGTCGATAGCTGATGCCGACGGCCTTGCACACGTCGGGAACCCGATACCCCTGCTGCTCCTCCGCCATGACAACTCCGTAATTACGGTGAGGTGATGAGCGTAGAGCCGCACCACCACCCTGTCAACGACCGGAGGGGAACGAGGGTTACGCGAAGTCCTCGGGATTCACCTGCTCCAGGAACTCCCGGAACTTCTCGACCTCCTGCTCCTCGTCGTCGCGGATGACGATGGAGGCCTCGGTGAGGACCTCCTCCTGGGCGAAGACGGGCACGTTGACGCGAACGGCGAGGGCGATGGCGTCCGACGGTCGCGAGGACACCTCGTAGCTCGACCCGTTGGCCTGGAGGTGGATCACCGCGTAGAAGGTGCCGTCGCGGAGCTCCGTTATCACGATGCGCTCGACGTTCACACCGAGCTCCTCGAGGAGGTTCTTCATGAGGTCGTGGGTCATGGGTCGGGCCGTGACGATCCCCTGGAGGGCGAAGGCGATGGCCGTCGCCTCCATCGCACCGATCCAGATGGGGAGGAAGCGCTCCCCCTCCTTCTCCCTCAGCAGCACGATGGGTTGATTGGTGGGGAGCTCCACCCGCACACCGACCAGATTCATCTCGATCATCGCCGCCGCGCCAATCTATCGAGGCACCTTCGGCCCGGCAACCGAATCGTCCTCGTGGAGGAACTCGGTCAGGCGGTCGGGGTTGCGGGACAGCTCGTCGGCGTCCTCGACGGCGAGGATGGCCGACAGGTTGCGCCACCGCTCGTCGATGTCGAGGCCGTAGCCGACCACGAAGCTCTCAGGGCAGTCGAACCCGCGGTACCGAACCTCGATCGGAGCGATGCGCACGGCCGAGCGGTCGAGCAGCGTGCAGATCTCGATGGACCGCGGCCGCCTCGCCTCGAGCGTCGCCATGAGATAGGACAGCGTGAGCCCGGTGTCGACGATGTCCTCCACGATCAGGACGTCCTCGCCGCCGATGTCCTGATCGAGATCCTTCACGATGCGAACGACGCGCGCCCCCCCGGAGGCCTCCCCGTACGGCGAGATGGCCATGAAGTCGATGCGAACGGGCAGCCGGATCTCGCGGAACAGATCGGCCAGGAAGACCGTGCTGCCCTTGAGCAACGAGACCAGGACCGGGCTCGACCCCTCGTAGTCCTCGGTGATCTGTCGTCCGAGCTCCGCCACCCGCTGCCGGATGTCGTCTCTGGAGAACAGCACCTTCGCGACCTCGGGCATCGGCCCGATTGTATGGGGACGAGCCTGGGTCAGCCGAAGACGGCGTGGAACAGGTCATCGGCCGCGCCTCGGAGGGCATCCGCGCCCCGCCTCCACCAGGGGTGAGCGGCGGGAGCGGGCTGGGTCTGTTGGTCCGCGGGCGGCGCCGCCACGACCAGGAGTGGCACCGTGCCGAGGGTCCGTCCGTCCAAGGTCACCCGCAACGATCCGATCCGATCCCCCGCCTCGACCGGCGTCTCGTACGAGCCGAGGTGTCTCGTGACGCCGGGGTCGTCGACGTTGTCCGCCGGCACCCACGCGGAGAGCGATGCCCCCGCGGCAACGGGGATGGGGACTCTACCGATCGTCACGGTTCCGGCGGCTTGCCCGTCCGCGAGGACCTCGCTGCGAACGAAGGCGTGGAAGCCGTAGTTCAGGAGCGCGGCGGCGTCGGAGAACGAATCGGCACTGCTCGGCTCGCCGAGGACGACCGAGACGAGTCGCTGCCCGTTCTTGCGCGCCGCGGCCACGAGGCAGTACCCCGCCTTCGACGTGAATCCGGTCTTCACCCCGAACGCGCCGGGATACCCCCACAGCAGAACGTTGCGGTTCTGGATCGGCCTCGGCTCGCCGCCGGGAGGCGCGGGCACCACGTGGAACCTCGAGCGCACGATGCGGGAGAAGGCCGGCACGCGCAGCGCCTCCCGGGCCATCGCTCCGAGCGACCGGGCGGTGCTGTACCCGCGGTCGTCGAGCCCGTTCGGGGAGTAGAACCTGGTGCGCGTGAAACCCTCGCCGTCGGCGAACCGGTTCATGCGGGCGACGAAGCGATCTGTGCTGCCGGAGACGAAGTCGGCGAGAGCGACGGCGGCGTCGTTCGCGGACTGCAGCAGCAACGCGTATAGCAGCTGGCGCACGGTCAGGCGCTCGCCCTCGCGCAATCCGAGCTCGGTGGAGCCCGAGAAAAGGTTGTGCGCTTCCTCCGCCGCCTCGTGGCCGACGGTCACCACGTCCGCCGGGGTCGCGGTCCGGAGCACGAGCAGCGCGGTGAGGATCTTCGTCGTGCTCGCGATGGGGCGGCGGTCATCGGGGTGCGTGGCGAACAGCAGCTGGCCGGTGTCCAGGTCGGCCAGGATCGCCGAGGCCGCCTCCACCTCGGGTGCCTGCAGCGACGGCCGCGGGGTCTCGATCGTCGTGGGGACCGGGGAGGGCGCGGAGGCGGGGGCCGGCGCCGGAGACGGGCCCGGCGACCGGTGGGGACGGGCGACGGCCACCGCAGGCGCGACCAGGGCGAGCACGACCGCGATCGACGAGAGGACCGACTTGCGCACGGAACGGAGACTCTACGGTTGTTCCTGCATGTACTGCCGGAGGTTCGTCCGCAGCAACGCTTGCTTCAGCTTCCGCGACACCCGCGCCAGGTCGAGGAGCGAGTCGCCCGCCGCCTTGCGCGCGTCGGGGTTCCGCTGCCGCAGCATCGGCAGGATGATGGCCTCGAACAGCGCGGCCTCGCGTTCCGCGAAGTGCCGGTACATCGTGAGATGGCGAGGCTCGACCCCGTACTTGAACAGGTCCTTGACGATCGAGAGCACGACGTAGTCGTCGCCGTCGAAGTACGTCTCGCCGTTCAGGTTGTGCGGCGAGAGGATCCCGAACGCCTCCAGCTCGCGGATCCGCTCCTTGTCGACGCCCGTGGCGGTGGACATCTCGTCGAGCGACATCTGCAGCCCCGTCGGCGGCTCCACGATCTCCTCGTCGGGGACGCTCTCCTCCACCGGGGCGTCGCCCTCCTGCGCGCTCTCCCGCAGGAGCCGCTCCTTGATCACCTTGAGCGGCAGGTACTCGTCGCGCTGCATCTTGAGGATGCGACGCAGCCGGTCGACGTCCTGTTGATAGAACTTGCGGTAGCCGGACGGCGTGCGCTCGGGTTGGATGAGCCCCTCGCCCTCCAGGAACCGGATCTTCGAGATGGTGATATCGGGGTACTCGGTCTTGAGCGACACGAGGACCTCGCCGATCGACAGGTAGCTACGCGCGGCCATCATCACTCCCCGGCGAAGAACACCAGCTTGAACTTCCCGATCTGCAACTCGTCACCGGACGCCAGCTCGGTCTCGTCGACGCGCTCCCGGTTGACGTACGTCCCGTTGAGGCTTCCGAGGTCCGCGACGGAGAACGCGCCGTCCTTGCGGCGGACCTCAGCGTGGCGACGGGAGACGGTGACGTCGTCGAGGAAGATGTCGCTCTCCGGATGCCGGCCCGCAGTGGTGACGTCCTTGTCGATGAGGAAGGTGGACCCCGCGTTGGCTCCGCGCTTCACGACGAGGAGAGCCTGCCCATGCTCCAGCTCCTCAGCCGGCTGGAACAGGTCCTCGCCGGTCTCGTCCCCCTCGACCTCCACCGGGCTGAAGGTCAGCGTGGCGTCGTCCTGAAGTTGAAGTCCGCAGCTCGCGCAGAACCGAGCATCGTCTGGGTTTCGATGTCCACATCTCGTGCAGTACATCCTGTGCCTCTCCTGCCCGTAACGCTCCGACCGAGGTTGAGGCTTTCCCGGAACGGTGGACTCTACAGCAAGGCTTGAGACTGGGTCAACGAACCGGGGACGGAGCGGTACGAGTGGAGGGGAGGCTCAGGCCTGCTGCTCGCCGATACCGGCCACGAACTGCTGGTAACCCTCCGCGTCGAGGAGACCTTCGAGCTGCGCGCTCTGGCCCTCCACCTCGATCGCGACCATCCACCCGTCGCCGTAGGGGTCCTCGTTGACGAGCTCGGGCCGCTCCTCGAGCTGGGCGTTGCGTTCGACGACCTTGCCGGTCACCGGGCTGTACACGTCAGACACCGACTTCGTGGACTCCACCTCACCGAACGGCTGGCCGGCCTGGACCGCGGTGCCGACCTCCGGGACATCCACGTAGACCACGTCGCCGAGCGCGTCCTGGGCGAAGTCCGTGATCCCGACGCGCACGCGTCCGGACCCCTCGTCACGGGTCCACTCGTGCTCCTTCGTGTACTTCAGGTCCTCGGGATAGTCCACGCGGCTCCTCCACCTCGGGTGCCCCGCCCGGCGCCCGGCCGGTCGCGGAGCGGCATGCTCTCACATCCTCGGCTCAGCCCTTGAGCTCCTCGACCAGCGCGGCGAATTCCGAGACGAGTGCCTCCGCCTCCTGATGGGTGCCGGACTCCGCCCACACGCGAAGCACGGGCTCCTGGGGATGCGGAACGACCAGCGCCCAGTCCTCGCCGCGGTGGACCTTGATGCCGTCGATGGTCACGGCGCCCTCCTCGGTGCGCTCCAGGAGGCGGCGCATCACGCTCCCCTTGGCCTCCCACGGCATCACGACGTCACGGCGGACCACGTGGAACTCGGGAAGGTCGTCCACGACGGCCGCGAGCGTCGTGTGGTTCCGGCCGAGCAGCTCGATGAGCTTCACGACGCTCATCACGCCGTCGTAGGCGGCCAGGAACTCCGGGAAGATGTAGCCGCCGCCCTCCGCGCCGGCGAACACCACCCCGTCCTCCTCCGCCGCGGACATCAGGGCCGGGGCCGAGATCGGCGTCCACACCACCTCTCCCCCGTGGCGCTTCACGATCTCCTCCGCGTGGCGCGTGGTGGCGACGGGCACGGCCACCCGGGGGTACGGCATGGAGCGGGCGGCGAGGCTCAGGAAGGCCAGCAAGGCCTCGCCCAGCTCGAGCACGCGGCCGGTCTCGTCGACGAGCCGGATCCGCTCGCCGGCGGCGTCGAACAGCACCCCCAGGTCGGCCCCGCTCGAGCGAACGAGCCGCTGGAGCTGATCGAGGTGAGAGCTGAGCTGGTCCTCCGACAGCAGCACGCGGTCCTCGTCGAGGGTGGCGTTGGCGGCGAGGAGATCCACGCCGAGCCGCCCCAGGATGGGGGGGCCGGTGAGGGCGGTGGAGCCGAACGCGTAGTCGACCACGAGCTTCGGGCGGCGCTGGCGCACGGCCTGCGCGTCGACCACGTTCAGCAACTCGCGGACGTAGTACTCGCGGCCTCGAGCCGGGAAGGCCAGCTCGCCGATCTCGTGGGCCAGCACCCGGCGCAGGTCGTCCCGGTAGTAGTTCCGTTCCACCTTCCGCTGGGCGCCGACGTCGATGTCCACGCCGCGGCCGTCGAAGAACAGCATGTCAACCGATGCGGGGTCGTTGGGCGAGACCCGGACGTAGAGCCCGGCCATGGCCCGGGCGGAGCGGGCGTAGAACCGGGCCACGGGTGCCGGAACGAGCTCGAGGTCGTGCACGTCGACCCCGGTGGCGTTGGCCCCGGCCACCATGGCCCGTTTGATGACCCTGGCCGCGCGGGTCACCCCCCGGGAGGCCACGAGCACGGAGCGCTTCGGCAACGTGCTGGCGAAGGCCATGGCCAGTCGAAGGGCCATCTCCGGCGTGACGTCGATGTTGACCAGGCCGCCCACGCCGCGCTCGCCGAATAGGCTCCGACTGCCTTTCGATTCCCAGATGATGCTCTGCGACACGAGGGCGCCCGGCTCGACGGTCTTGAAGGGATAGACCTTCACCTGAGGGTTGAGCAGGGCTCCCTCTCCGATGTAGCACTCGTCCCCCACCACGGCGCCCTCGCCGATGCGCGCGCCGTGCTTGACGTCGGTGTTCTTGCCCACGATGCAGCCCTGCAGGGATGCCTGGGGGCCGACGTAAGCGTTGTCCTGGACGATCGAGCGCTGCAGGGAGGCGCCCGACTTCACCACCACGTTGGCGCCCACCACCGTGTAACTCCGGACCTCGGCGCCGCCCTCCACCCTCGAGTTCGGACCGATGAACACCGGACCCTCGAGCTCAGCTTCAGGATCGACCTCCGCACCCTCCCCCAACCACACCCCGCCGGTCAGCTCGAACGCCCCGAGGTCGAGGTTGACCTTTCGGTCGAGCACGTCTCGATGGACCTGCATGTAGGCCTCGACGTTCCCGACGTCGGTCCAGGCCCCCTCGGCGACCGCGCCGTAGACCGGCAGGCCCTTCTCGAGCAGCAACGGGAAGAGATCCTGCGCGAAGTCGAACTCCTCCTCCCCCGGGATGAACTCCAGGACCTCGGGCTCGATGACGTAGATGCCGGTGTTGATCTGGTCGCTGAACACCTCGCCCCACCCCGGCTTCTCCAGGAACCGCTCCACTCGCCCGTCCTCGTCGGTGATGACGATCCCGAATTCGAGCGGATCCTCGACCCGCTGCATGGTCACCGTGACCGCGGCGTTCCTCTCCCGGTGGAAGCGAACGACGGACTCGAGATCGATATCGGTCACCGCGTCCCCCGAGATCACGAGGAAGGTGTCGTCGAGGAAGCGCTCGGCGTTCTTCACGCTCCCGGCGGTGCCCAGCGGCTCGTCCTCCGTGGCGTAGGTCAGTGACAGATCGAGGTCCGAGCCGTCGCCGAAGAAGTTCCGGATGATGCTGGCCAGGAACTGCACGGTGATGACCACGTCGGTGAATCCGTGCCGACGGAGCAGCCGCAGGATGTGCTGCAGCATCGGCTCACCCATGATGGGGAGCATCGGTTTCGGCTGGTTGCTGGTCAGAGGACGCAGGCGCGTGCCCTGGCCGCCGGCCATCACCACGGCCTTCACGCGGGCATCATATCCGGGAGGTTCTGGGGCCCCGGGCGCTCAGGCCGGTGTGCGCAGGAGGCGGCGGATGTCCCCGACGTAGAGCACGGTCGCCGCGTAGTACTCGACGATCCCCACCGGGAAGAAGATCCATCCAACGGCGAGGGCCGAGCCGGCGATGGGAAGACCGAAGTTCCCCCAGGCGATCATCGGCACCGTTCCCATCAGCACGAACGTGCCGACCTTGCCGATGTATCGGACGTCGATCCGCCGGCCCCGGGAACCGAGGAGCAGCACCCCGACCAGGAACACGCTCGCGTCGCGGACCAGGATGAGCAGGGCCGCCCACAGCGGGAACGCGTCGCGCACCACGAGCACGACGAGCAGGGCTGCGATGGCCAGCCGGTCGGAGACCGGGTCGAGGAGCTTCCCGAGCTCGGAGACGCTGTTCGTTCGGCGGGCGATGTAGCCGTCCACCCAGTCGGTCGACATGACCACGCCGACCAGCACGAGACCGCCGAGCTCCGTCCCGTGATGCAGGAGCAGGAGGACGAAGACCGGGATCAGCAGGATCCGCAGGAACGAGAGCAGGTTCGGGACGGTGAGGATGGCCGACGACTTCCGATCGACCTGGACCCCGCCCTCATCAACCCTCGACCCCACGGTCGGGCCGGCCGGATTCGAACCGGCGACCTCTTGACCCCCAGTCAAGCGCGCTAACCAAGCTGCGCCACGGCCCGTGCGGCCATTCTAGCCGGGCCCCCCCTCGCCACGATCGCCCCTCGGCTGTCTGCGGCGCTTCGGGCGGAAGCGCAGGCGGATCGGGACGCCCTGGAGGTCGAACGCCTGCCGCAGGCGGTTCTCGAGGAACCGCTGATACGAGGGCTCCGGCGGGCGCCCACCGAACAGGACGAACGTGGGGGGGCCCGCGGAAACCTGCGTCGCATACAGGTACCGCGGTGCGCCACGCCGGGGCGGACGCTCGGCCTGCGCCTCCCGCAGGACCTCGTTGACCCGGGTCGTTGGGACCCGCCGCCCCCACGCGCCGTGCAGGGCGAGGAGGGCCGGGGGGAGGCGGTGCACCCCGGTACCCGACAGGGCCGAGGTCCGAAGGAGCGGTGCACGGGCGAAGGGTCCCAGCTGGTTCCCGAGGTCCTTGAACAGGGGGTCTCGCAGCTCCGGCTCCACCAGGTCCCACTTGTTCGCTGCGACGGCCAGGGCCCGGCCGGCCTCCATGACGCGCTCGGCCACGTGCTTGTCCTCGCCGGTGAACCCCTCGGTGGCGTCCAGCACGAGCAGCGCCACGTGGGCGCGGTCGATGGCTCGGACGGCCCGCACGAGGCCGTAGTACTCGACACCCTGCAGCCGGGCCGGGCGGCGAAGCCCGGCCGTGTCGACGAACCGGACCCGCACGTCCCCCCACTCGACCAGGGCGTCGACGGCGTCCCGGGTGGTCCCGGCCTGCTCGTAGACGATCGAGCGCTCCTCCCCCACCAGGCGATTGAACAGCGAGGACTTTCCGACGTTCGGCCTGCCCACGAGGGCGAGCCTGGGCTCGGTCTCCACTTCAGGTTCACCCTCCGCCTCGGGCAGGAGCTCGATGAGACGGTCGAGGAGGTCGCCCGATCCCCGCCCGTGCAGGGCCGAGACCGACATCGGCTCACCCAGCCCCAGGGCGTTGAAGGCGGCGGCGTCGGCCTCCAGCGGATCGGCGTCGACCTTGTTGACCGCGACGAGGACCGGCACGCTCGCCCGCCGGAGGCGCCGGGCCAGCCCGAGATCCTCCTCCTGGATGCCGGTCTGCACGTCCCCCACCAGGAGCACGACGTCGGCGCTGCGGGCGGCCCGCTCCGCCTGCGCCGAGACCAGCGCCTCGATGCCCCCGGCTCTCGCCGTGAACCCCCCGGTGTCGATCACGACGAAGGTCCGGCCCCGCCAGGACACCGGGACCTCGATGCGATCCCGAGTCACGCCGGGCTGTTCGTGGGCGATGGTCTCCTTCCCCCCGAAGAGCCGGTTGACGAGGGTGGACTTGCCGACGTTCTGCCGGCCAACCACGGCGACGGTCGGCGCCCCCTCAGCCATGGTGGGTCCGCTCCCGCACGGCCGCGATAGCCCGCCGGTAGACCTCGTCGGCACTCAGCCCCGTGGTGTCGATTACCACCGCGCCGGGCGAGGGCACGAATGGGTTCACGCGGGCGTCGCGCCGATCCCGGGCCACGAGCTCCCGCCCCTCCGCCGTCTCCCGCTCTCGGGTGCGGCGCGCCACCCGCTCGTCCGGCGCCGCCTCGAGGAAGAGTTTCGTCGCGGCGTCGGGGAAGACCACCGATCCGATGTCGCGGCCCTCCATGACCGCCCCGTGCGCTCCGAGGCGCCGCTGCTCCTCCGCCATCGCGACCCGGACGGCGGGATGACTCGACGCCCCGGACACGGAAGCCTCGACCTCAGGTGCAACCAGGTCCTCCGAGGGCGCCTCGCCGTCGATGCGTAGGGACGGCGGGGTCGCGTCGTGGTCGAGGTCGAACCCGATCTGACCCAGAACCCGGGCCAGGGCGGAGCCGTCGTCGAGGTCGACGCCCTCGCGCAACGCTCGAGCGGTCAGTGCCCGGTACATCAAGCCCGTGTTGACGTACGGAAGGTCGAGGTCCCGGGCCAGGCGCCTCCCCAGCGTGCTCTTGCCCGGCCCCGCGGGGCCATCGATGGTCACCACCGGTCGTGTGGCACCGGCCGCGGAGCTCAACCCTCGACCTCCACGGAAGCTCCGAGACGCCGCATCGTCGGGACGAATCCCGGGAACGAGATCGACGCGGATTCGATGCCGTCCACCTCGCACGGCCCGCTCGCGCCCAGGGCCCCGACCGCGAGGGCCATGGCCAGACGGTGGTCGCCTCGAGCATCGGCGGATCCCCCGACCAGGCCGCCGCCGGCCACAACGAGCGCGTCGCCCTGGATCTCTGCCTCGCCGCCCAGCTCCCGGATGCCCTCCGCGAGCCCGCTCAGACGGTCGCTCTCCTTCACCCGCAGCTCGGCCGCCCCCTCGAACCTCGTCTCCCCGTCGCCGTGCGCGGCGACGACGGCCAGCGCCGGCACCTCGTCGATCACGAGCGGCAGCTCCCCGGCCGAGACGGCCGTCCCCTCGAGCCGGCCCGCCCGGTCGATCCGGATACGGCCCGCGGGCTCCCCCACGGACGTGGTGGACGGCTCCTCCTCCACCCGCGCCCCGAGCCGCCGGAGCACCGCCAGGAAACGCGTCCGGGTGGGATTGAGCCCGACCCCGGTCACAACGAGCTCCGAGCCGCCGATCGCGGCGCCGGCCAGGAGGAAGGCCGCCGAGGAGGGATCGCCGGGGACGAGGCCCCCGAACCCCTGCGGCCGGAAGGCCCGAACCCGGATGCGGCCCCCGTCCGAGACGATGGGCGCGCCGAGGAAGGCAAGGGCCCGTTCGGTGTGGTCGCGGGTCGGTGCCGGCTCGACGATCTCGGTTTCCCCCTCCGCGCCGAGCGACGCGAGGATGATGGCGCTCTTCACCTGCGCGCTGGGCACCGGCATCTCCCACCTGATGCCCCGGAGCGGTCCTCCCGTGATCGTCATCGGGGCGCAGCCCTCGCTGGTCTCGATCGAAGCGCCCATCCGCCGCAGGGGCTCGGCCACCCGCTCCATGGGCCGGCGCCTGAGGCTCTCGTCCCCGCTCAGCACGCTTCGGAACGGGCCCGCGCCGAGCACACCGGCCATCAGCCGCATCGTGGTGCCGGAGTTCCCGCACTCGAGCGGCCCCTGAGGTTCACGCATCCCCTCCCGCGCGGAGCCCTCGACCTCCAGGACGGACCCTCCTTGGAGGGAACCCTCGACCTCCATATGAGCTTGCCAGGCATGCAGCTCGGTCGCGGATCCGGGGAACACATCTCCCACCACCCTCGCGGTCCGGGCCACGTCGAGGGCTCCGGGCAGGCCCCTGAGCTCGCTCCGCCCCGAGGCCAGGGCGGCGAGGATCAACCATCGATGGGCGATCGACTTGTCGCCCGGCACCGACACGGTGCCCCCGAACGCGCCGCCGGGCAGGATCCGTGCCCGCATCTCACGC
>JBHELK010000063.1:0-73994 GCA_046263085.1 Actinomycetota bacterium | reverse complement strand
CTCGGCACGCCGTACGGCTCGAGCCTGCAGGTCGAGATCGCCCGCACCGCGGAGGCTCGCGCCCATGGGCTCATGGGTCGGCGCCGCCTCGGCGCGGACCGAGGGATGTACTTCGAGTGCCCGCAGCCCACGACCGATGCGTTCTGCATGAAGGACACGCTCGTCCCGCTCTCGGTGGCCTTCTTCGACGATCACTTCACCATCGTCGGGATCCGGAACATGCTGCCCTGCACGGTCGACGACTGCCCTCTGTACCGTTCGCCGCGACCCTACGTGGGTGCGATCGAGGCGAACCGGGGATACTTCGGGCGCCATGGCATCCGACCCGGAGACCGCGTCTACCTCCAGCTCGAACACTTCTGCCAATGAGGAGTGCATGCTCTGCACGGCGGAGCAGATCACGCCCTGGCACTTCGAGGACGACGAGTGCTGGGTCGCGGACTGCATGGTCTGTTCGACGCCCATGATCGTGTGGCGCAGCCACGGGCTCCCCGACGCGGGGCTCGAACGGGATCTGCTTTCACGGCTCGAGCGGGTCGCGGCGGAGCGCTACGGCGAAGGTGGGTACTGGATCGATCCGCAGCGCCGCCGGATCCCCGACCACTGGCACGCGCATGCCAGACCGGAGGGCGGGTTCTTCGGGACCTAGCGACGTTTCGGTTCGTGGAGGGGGGAGGATTCGAACCTCCGTAGGCTATGCCGGCGATTTTACAGACCGCTCCCTTTGGCCGCTCGGGCACCCCTCCGGGATGGCAGCCAGTCTAGCGGAGGGCGCGAGCGAGCCGGGCGCCGTACGATGAGCGCATGGCGAAGGACAACTTCTCGTTCGACATCGTCTCGGAAGTCGACATGAGCGAGGTGACGAACGCGCTGGACCAGGCGCGGCGAGAGATCACGACCCGATTCGACTTCAAGGACACCGACACCTCGCTGGACCGCGACGACAATCTCATCGAGGTGCGCTCATCCACCGAGAACCGGCTGCAGGCCGCGGTCGAGGTCCTGAAGGACAAGATGGTGCGCCGCGAGATCTCGCTCAAAGCGCTCGGCGAGGGGCCCGTGCTCCCCGGCGCCCGCAACACCTTCCGCCAGGCCATCCACGTCAACAGCGGCATCTCCGACGACAAAGCCAGAGAGCTCACCAAGTTCGTCAAAGGCCTCAGCGTCAAGGTCCAGTCTCAGGTCCAGAAGGACCAGGTCCGCATCACCGGCAAGAAGAAGGATGACCTTCAAGTCGTCATCAAGGCCATCAAGGACCACGACTTCGGCATCCCCCTGCAGTTCACGAACTACCGGCCGTAGCCAGCGACGAAGCTCGGGGTGGGGGTTGGGGAGGGGTGGCCCCTCCCCAATACAGATCAGTCGATGAGCGGCTGAGCAGGGTTGGTGCCGATCTTGGCCTCGATCTGCTTGAGCCTCGCGATGCGGTCCTCGGTCGGCGGGTGCGTGGAGAACAGGTTGGACATCGTAATCCCGGTCCTGCGGCCGCTGAACGGATTCATGATGAACAGGTGCGCCTGGGACGGGCTGAGCGTGGCGGGCGGGGTCTGCCTGGCGTACGCGTCGATCTTCTGAAGGGCGTCGGCGAGGGCGTCGGGGTCGTGCGAGAGGTAGGCGCCGGACTCGTCGGCCTGGTACTCGCGTGAACGGGACACCGCCATCTGGATGATGCCGGCGGCGATGGGAGCGAGGATCACCGCGAGGAGGCCGATCAGCGGGTTGCCACCCTCGTCGTCACGGCTGCCGCCGAACCAGAACGCCATGTAGGCGAGCCACGTGATGGCCGACCCGATGGCCGCCGCGATCGAGGAGATCAGGATGTCGTGGTTCGCCACGTGCGACAGCTCATGGGCGAGCACGCCGCGGAGCTCGCGCTCGTCGACGATCTGGAGCAGGCCGCGCGTCACCGAGACCGCCGCGTGCTGCGGGTTGCGGCCCGTGGCGAACGCGTTCGGCTGGGGCATGTCGGAGATATAGATCCGGGGCATGGGCAGCCCACGGGCCGCGGTCAGCTCGTGGACGATGCGGTACAGATCCGGCGCCTCGCGCTCGGTGACGGGCTTCGACCGGCTCGAGGTGATGGCGATCTTGTCCGAGAACCAGTACATCGCCAGATTGAAGGCGAACGCCACGACCAGCATGAGCGCCGCGCCGTTCCGTCCGCCGAACGCGGCGCCGAGGCCGACGAACAGCCCTCCCAGGGCGGCGATCAGGATCCATGTCTTCGCTCGATTGATGCCTCTCACGTTCGCTCCTTGTCGGGGGGGTCGGGCGGGCGCGAGCCCGCCACTCGATTATCCCAGAGGGTATTCGCCGCGGCGGGGGCGGGGACGGCCGGCCTAGGGGGTGCCGACCAGCGTGGCCCCGGGCACCACGCCCGCGAGCGACTGGACGTAGATGAACAGGCCGACCACCGCGACCGCCGAGAGCACGGCAACACCGGTGACCAGCGCCGGGGAGCGGAACGGCCGCTGTTCCCCCTCCACGAGGATCATCTGACGAACGATCGAGATGTAGTACCCGACCGAGATGACGGAGTTCACCACCATGATCCCGGCGAGCCACGGCCCGATGCCGCGTCCGTGCTCGTCGACCGCAACGGCGAAGATGTAGAGCTTGGCGAAGAAGCCGGCCGTGGGCGGGATGCCGGCGAGCGAGATCAGCACGACCGTCATGGCCACGGCCACCACCGGGGCCCGGCGGATCAGCCCGGCGAAGTCGTCGAGGAGCAAGCGGGGCGCCTCGCGAGCCATGGCGATGACCACGGCGAACGCGCCGAGGTTCATGACCCCGTAGATCAGGATGTAGAGCTCGACCGCCTGGAACGCGCGCGCGTCGATCGCGTGGGTGGCGCCGACGAGCGCGAACGGCAGGAGCATGTACCCGGCCTGCGCGATGCTCGAGTACGCCAGCAGGCGCACCACCTGCCGCTGCTGCAGCGCCACGAGGTTCCCGATGGTCATCGTGGCGATGGAGAGCGCGGCGAACAGCGGCGTCCAGAAGTCGGCCGCCGGCGCGAACGCCACGAACATCAGTTGCAGGAGTCCGGCCATCCCGGCGGCCTTCGACGCCACCGACAGGAAGGCGGCCACCGGCACCGGAGCACCCTCGTACGTGTCGGGAGCCCAGAACTGGAAGGGCACCGCGGACACCTTGAACCCGAAGCCGGCCACGACGAACAGGATCGCGGCGAGGCTCAGCGTCTCCTGGCCGCCGGTGAGCGCCCCCAGGCGATGGGCGATGGCGGCGAGGTGCGTCGTGCCCGTGACGCCGTAGATGAGCGACATGCCGTAGAGCATCACGGCGCTCGAGAGCACCCCGATCAGGAAGAACTTCAATCCGGCCTCGTTCGAGCGCGGATCGGTCTTGCGGAAGGCGGCGATGAGGAATCCGGGCGCGGACACCAGCTCGAGCGAGATGAACAGCATCAGCAGGTCGCGCGAGGACGGCATGGTGACGCATCCCAGGAACGCGGCGAGCAGCAGGAAGTAGTACTCGCCCTGGAAGTACCGACCATCCCGCATGTAGCGGTACGAGAGGCCGAGGACGATGGCCGCGGTGGACAGGAAGAACACCTTGAACAGCACGGCGAACGGATCGACGACGTAGGTGCCGCCGAACATCGAGCGATGCGCGCCGATCAGGGTGAGCGCGGCACCGAGCGCACCCATCACGCCCACGAAAGAGATCGGCATGGCCAGCCACCGGCGATCCCGAGGCAGGAACGCGTCCACCACGGCGACCAGCAGGATGGTGCCCGTCAGCACGAGCTCCGGGGCGACGGCGTGGAAGTCGAAGTTCGACATCACGTCACGACCCGGAACACCCGGGCCAGGGCCTGGGCGGCGTCGTTCGTGACGCCGAAGATGAGCGCCGGCCACACGGCCACCGCCAGCATCCCGGCGAGGAGCGGACCCCAGCTCACCCACTCGACGGGCATGAGGTCCCGGATCGATGCGTCACGCCATCGTTCCGGCAACACGCCGTAGCCGACCCGCTGGATCGTCCACAGGAAGTAGCCGGACGTGAGGATCGTGCCGATGCCGGCGAAGACCATCGCGGTCCGGAACAACCCCACCGACAGGCCGGGGCCCGGATGGAACGCGGCGAACATGGCCAGGACCTCGCCCCAGAAGCCCGGGAGCGGGGGCAACCCGAGCGACGCGATGCACGTTGCGGCGAACACCCACCCCAGGTGCGGCACCTTCTTCAGGAGACCACCGCCGATCTCCGCGATCTCACGCGTGTGGTACCGGTCGTAGATCGATCCGACCTCGAAGAACAGCAGGCCCGTGATGATGCCGTGCGCCACCATGGCGAAGACCGCGGCGTTGACCCCGACCGTGGTCATCGTGGCGATGGCGAGCATCACGAAGCCCATGTGTCCGACGCTCGAGAACGCGATGAGCCGCTTCAGGTCGCGCTGGGCGAGGCACGCGAGCGACGCGTAGACGATGGCGATCGCCGCGAGCACGGCGATGACCGGGGCCCAGGACCTCGCCGCGTCCGGGAGGATGCCGAACGCGATCCGGATGAACCCATAGCCCCCCATCTTCAGCAGGATGCCCGCCAGCAGCACCGATCCCACGGTCGGTGCCTCCGTGTGGGCATCGGGCAGCCAGGTGTGGAACGGCCACATCGGAACCTTCACGGCGAAGCCCAGGAACACCCCGGCGAACAGCAGCAGCGCCGTGCCGTGGGCGAAACCTCCTGCCGCGCCGTAGCGCTGCAGCTGCAGGATGTCGAACGTGTGGGGATGCGAGAAGAAGTACATCCCCAGGAAGCCCAGCAGCATGAACAGCGAGCCGATCAGCGTGTACAGGAGGAACTTCGTCGCGGCGTATTCGCGGTTGCCGCTGCCCCAGATCCCGATCAGGAAGTACATCGGGATCAGCACGAGCTCCCAGAACACCATGAACAGGATCAGGTCGAAGGAGATGAACGTGCCGGCCATGCCCGTCTCCAGCAGCAGGATCAGCGCGATGAACGCTTTCGGGCTCCCGCCCTTCGGCATGATGCGCCAGGTGTAGACGGCGCAGAGGAACGACGTGAGCAGCGTGAGCTCGAACAGCGGCAGGCTGATGCCGTCGATCCCCATGTGGAACCGGGCGCCGATCGAGGGGATCCAGCTCGTGTCGAGCACGAACTGCAGGCCGGATCGCCCGTAGTGGAAGGCCGGCAGCATGGCGATGCCCACGACGAGGGCTGCTCCGGTCACGACGATGCCGAGGCCCCGGGCCAGGTCGTCGCGGCCCCGGGGCACGAAGGCCACCACGATGGCGCCGAACGCGGGGAGGAACACCGCCAACGGCAGCGCCGCCTGATGCCAGCCGCTCACCGGTTGCTCCCCCGGACGCTCACGTCCGGGCCACCACGAACACGAGGATGAACACCCCGGCCACGAGCAGGGCGGCGTAGCGCTGCACGGACCCGGACTGCAGATAGCGCAGTGCGCCGCCGAGCCCCCGGGCGGCGAGTCCGGCGCCGTTCACGGTTCCGTCCACCACCGTGCGGTCAACGGTGTCGATGGCCCGCGCTGCCGGGTACTGGAGGGGCCGCACGATGCCGTAGAGGTAGAGCTCGTCGAGCAGGTACTTGCGCTCGATGAAGGTGTAGGCCGGTCCGAGCGCGAGCAACGGATCGCGCATGCGCCACCGGGAGTACAGCCGGTAGCCCACGGCGATGCCCGCCGCCGCGCCGAGGATCGAAACCGCGGCGAACCCGTAGTCGAACGGCTCGTGCACCCTGGCCCCGAAGCGGACCCAGTCGGCGAAGAGGTGGGTGGGTCCCACGAAGCCGGCCACGACCGACAGGGCGGCCAGCAGCACCATCGGGGCCAGCATCACGGTGGGCGATTCGTGCGGGTGCGCGGTGCCCCGGTAGTCGCCGAAGAACGTCAGCAGCACGGCCCGGGTCATGTAGAAGGCCGTGAAGATGGCCGTCATCAGCGTGACCACGAAGAGCCCGTACTCGTGCTGACGGAAGGCCGTGGTGATGATCTCGTCCTTCGACCAGAAGCCGGCCAGCGGCGGGATCCCCGATAAGGCGGCCGAGCCGATCAGGAACGTCCAGAACGTGGTGGGCATGTGTCTTCGAAGCCCGCCCATCTCGCTCATGTTGTTGGTGCGACAGGCGTGGATCACGGATCCGGCGCCGAGGAACAGCAGGGCCTTGAAGAACGCGTGGGTGAAGAGGTGGAAGAGGCCGGGCGTGTAGCCCGGGACACCCATGGACAGCCCGGCCACCATGTAGGCGAGCTGGGAAACCGTCGAGTACGCCAGCACGCGCTTGATGTCGTCCTGGACCATGGCCAGGAGCGCGGCGATCAGCATGGTGACCGCGCCGATGCCGGCCACGAGGTTCAGCGCGCCCGACGACGCGTTGACGAACACGCTGAACATGCGCCCGACCAGGTAGACGCCCGCGGCGACCATGGTCGCGGCGTGGATCAGCGCCGACACCGGCGTGGGGCCGGCCATGGCGTCCGGCAGCCACACGTGCAGGGGGAACTGCGCCGACTTCCCGATGGCCCCGCCGAACAGCAGGAGGGCGCCCGCGAACACGAGCGCCCCGCTCACGTGGCCGTTCGCGACGACGGAGGAGATCTTGCCCATGTTCGACGTTCCGGTGGCCAGGATGAGCGCGAAGATCCCGAACAGGAACGGGATGTCACCCGTCTTCGTCGTGAGGAACGCCTTGATGCCGGCGTCGGAGTTGACCTTGTCCTCCCACCAGTGGCTCACCAGGAGGTAGCTGCAGATCCCGACGAGCTCCCACCCCACGAGCAGCTGGATGAGGTCGTTGGCGATGACCAGGTTGAGCATCGATCCGGTGAAGAGCGAGAGGGACGCGAAGTACCACGTGAAGCGCTCGTCGCCCTTCATGTAGCCCGTCGAGTACACCTGCACGCAGAGCGACACCAGGGTGACGACGACGAACATCATGGCCGTGAGCCCGTCGATGTTCTCGGAGAGCCGGAGCTTGAACGGGCCGAGGTCGAACCACGTGATGCCGGTGGCGAAGCGCTCCCCGCCCGAGACGAAGTGCGCGGCGACGATCAGCGAGAGGAGGAAGGACAGGAAGACGGCGACGATGCCGATCTCCGCCCCCCCCCGCGGCATCCGCTTACCGAAGAACAGGATGACGAAGAACGACAGGAGCGGCAGGACCACGATGATCCAGGAGAACCTGATCACGGGTTGCTCCCGATTGGGATGTCACTGCCCACGACTAGGGTCCCAGCATGGAGCGAGCCGTGCGTTACAGCCTGCATGCTTTGGAGCGAATGGCCCAACGAAATATCCATGATTCCGAGGTTCGAGAGGCTCTGGCCAATCAAACCAGGGAGACGGGCGGAGCGCGTGGAACGATCATCCGGTTCGGGACAACCAAAACAGGACGTAGACTGAAGATCATTCAACCCGTCGATGACCCCGGTTTTATCATTACGGTGGCCGCAAGCGGAGAGGGTCCGTAGATGAGAGTGAAGTACGACGAGCGGGCGGACGCGCTCTACATTTACGTCAACTCGTCGCTGGAGTTCGGGTTCACGATCGCGCTCGACGAGAACCGGATGGTTGACGTTGACCCGGACGGACGAGTGATCGGAATCGAGGTTCTTTCGCCATCGGTCGGCTTTCAACTGGGCGACGTTATCGAACGATTCGACCTCGAGCCGATGAGAGGAGTGCTCGAGAGCATCGCTCGACGTCACTACCAGCCTGCCGCCTCGAAGCGTTAACAAGGGCTTCGTCACCATTTCAGGAGGTTGATCTCGTCCATGTTGATGGTCTCCCGGTTGCGGTAGATCAAGATCACGATCGCGAGCCCGATGCCCACCTCCGCGGCGGCGACCGTGATGACGAACAGCGCGAACACCTGTCCGGCCACCAACGCGTCTTTCAACCACTGCGAGAACGCCACGAGGTTGACGTTCACGGCGTTCAACATCAGCTCGATGGACATGAGCACGAGGATGGCGTTGCGCCGGGCCAGGACCCCGTAGATCCCGGTGGCGAACAGCACGGCCGAGAACGCCAGCACGAGGGGCAGGCGGATCACCGCCTCGAGGATCACGCGTCCTCCTTGCGGGCCAGCGCGATCGCGCCGATCAGCGCGGCCAGCAGCAGGATCGAGACGACCTCGAAGGGCACGACGAAGGCCTTGAAGATGGACGTGCCGACGTCGGACGTCGTTGTCTGCGAGGGGTGGATCCGTTCGCCGGAGAACGCGTTGGTCACCAGGAACAGCAGGCCCCCCAGGACCGCGGCCCCGACCACCGCGGCCAGGCCGCGCTGCTGGTTGTCGAGCGTGTCACGGCCGATGGGCGCCTTGGTGAGCATGAGGCTGAAGAGCAGCAGCACGACGATGGCCCCCACGTAGATGACGATCTGGACCCACGCCAGGAACTCGGCCGCGAGGTCGAGGTAGACGCCGCCGACCATGGCGAGCGTGACGACCAGATAGAGGGCGCCGTGCACCACGTTGCGGGTGCTCACCACCCGGAACGCGGCGATGACGCCGACGAAGGCGAGAACGGCGAACGTCCACTCCTGGGGCGACACTATTGCTGGGCCTTCCTGCGGGCCTCGAGCATCGCGGCCCGCCGAGCCTTGCCCTCCGCCACGCGGCGGTCGGTGCCCCGCCCGAGCTCCTCGGCCAGGACCCTGTCGAACGTGGCCTGGTCCGGCTCGACCTCCACGCGTTCCTCCCGCGGGCCCTCCCGGGTCGGCATCACGGCCCGCTCCCCCGCTGCGGCCACGTTGGGCACGGCCTGTTCGGGCGTGGGTTCGGCGCTGGGCGTCTCGGGTGTGGGAGCCGGCGCAACCGGACCGGGCTCCGGGGTTGCGGCGGGGGCCGGGGCGGCGGTGGCCCCCGTGGCGACCGGCGCCACCACCTCGCCGGTCACCGGCGGCGAGGCCTGGATGACCTCCGCCGGCGGCTCGGCCCCCTCCTCCAGCGGCGGCGGCGGGAGCACGCGGTACGTCCACTCCTCGAGCTTGTCCTTCTCGTGAATCAGCTCGTGGATGTCGTACTCGGAGTAGTCGAAGTCCGGCGCCCAGAAGAGCGCGTCGAACGGACACGCCTCGACACAGATGCCGCAGTACATGCAGAGCGCGTAGTCGATCGCGAAGCGGTCGAGCACCTTGACGCTCCGGGCGCGGCCGCCGCTCGCGGGCTCGTGCGTCTCCTTGTGGGCATCGATGTAGATGCACCAGTCGGGGCACTCGCGCGAGCACTTGTAGCAGACGGTGCAGTTCTCCTGCTTCAGCGCGATGACGCCGCGCGTCCTCGGCGGGAGATCCGGCCGCTCCTTGGGGTACTGCTGGGTGATCGACCGCTGCATCAGGTGCTTCAGCGTGACCATGAGCCCCTTGACCAGCCCCGAGCCGGGGAGGTGACGCCGGCCGTTTCCGCTGCCGGGCGCCGCGCTCCGGCCAACCTCCTGCACGCTCACAGCGCCACCTTCAGCGTCGCCGTCACCAGGATGTCCGCCAGGGCAAGCGGGATCAGAACCGTCCAGCTGAACCGCTGGAGCTGATCCTCGCGCAGCCTGGGGAACGTGGCGCGCAGCCAGATGATGAAGAACGACAGGGCCCCGATCTTGCCCGCCATCCAGAGCGGGGCCGGGATGAACGAGAGGCCGGGGATCGGGAGGTAGCCCCCCAGGAAGAGCACGGAGGCGATCGCCGACAGCGCCACGATGCCGCCGTACTCGGAGAGCAGGAAGAAGGCGAACTTCAACCCCGTGTACTCCGTGTACGCGCCGAAGATGATCTCGGAGTCCGCGATCGGCATGTCGAACGGCGGCCTGGTGAGCTCGGCCAGCGATGCCATGACGAAGATGCCGAACCCGACGATCTGCGGGAACACGAACCAGTAGCCGTGCTGGGCCTCGGCGATGCCGATCAAAGAGAGCGACCCGGCCTGCATCACGACGGCGGCGGACGAGAGGATCAGGGGCAGCTCGTACGCGATCAGCTGCGCCGCTGCTCGCAGCGCGCCGATCAGCGAGAACTTGTTCGCGCTCGACCACCCCGCCATCAGCACACCGATCACCGAGAGCGACGTCACGGCCAGCACGAAGAAGATCCCGATGTCGAGGTTCTCCGCGAAGATGTCGTTGCCGAACGGCACGACGGCGAAGATCAGGATGTACGGGATCAGGACCACGGCCGGGGCCAGGGTGAACACCCACCGGTCGGCGGCCGCCGGCACGATGCTCTCCTTCTGGATGAACTTCACGCCGTCCGCGATGAGCTGAGCCCATCCGTGGAACTTCCCGGCCTCCATCGGCCCCAGCCGGTGCTGCATGTGGGCGAGGACCTTGTGCTCCACGTAGCCGATCCCGAGCGGCGCGGTCAGGAAGAAGATCACCACGACCCCGGCCTTCACCAGGAGCACGAACCAGAACCCGTTGAGGTCGTTGACGATCGAGGTCCCCGAGGTCGCGATGGCGTGGATCACTCCTCCTCTTCCTCCTCGCCCTCCGGCGCGCCCGGCCAAGGTTTCGCCACACGGCTCATGAGCTCGAAGTCCTTACGCAGCGGATGCCCCTCGAACGGTTCGGGCAGCAGGAGCTTGACGAGGTGCGGATGCCCCTGGAACACGACGCCGAAGAGCTCCCACGTCTCGCGCTCGTGCCAGTTGGCGCCGGCGTAGACGCCGGAGAGCGTCGGGCACGTGGGCTCCGCCGCGTCGCACATGACCCTGAGCCGCACGTGGTGCCCGTGCCGGATCGAAGCGAGATGCGTCAACACCTCCACCCCGCTCTCCCCCCGGTCGACGCCGGCGGTGAAGTCGAAGTAGTCGAGCGCCAGGTCGGGCTCGTCGCGGAGGAAGCGGGCGAGCTCCTCGTACCGCTCGGGGGAGACGGTGACGACCGCGTGGCCGAACTGGTCCTCGACGGAGCGGATGTCGTCGCCGAACTGCGCCCGCAACCGATCGCCGATCTCGGCAGGTCGCAGCGAGCTGTCGGCGCGGGCTTCCACCTCAGCTCGTCTTGGCGGGCGTGGTGAGCTTCCCGCTCCACTTCTCGCGGATGTCCTCCTGCCCGATCTTCTCCTGCAGGCGGATGATCCCGTTCAGGAGCGCCTCGGGGCGAGGAGGACAGCCCGGGACGTAGACGTCCACCGGGACGAACTGGTCGACTCCCTTCGTCACCGAGTAGCTGTCCCAGTAGGGGCCGCCGCAGTTCGAGCAGGATCCCATCGAGATGACGTACTTCGGGTCGGGCATCTGGTCGTACACGCGCTTGAGCGCGGGGGCCATCTTGTCGGTGACGGTTCCCGCCACCACCAGGAGGTCGGCCTGACGGGGCCCGTGCGCGAACGGGATGACGCCGAACCGGATGAAGTCGTGCTTCGACGTCGACGCGGCGATGAACTCGATCGCGCAGCAGGCGAGCCCGAAGTTCATCACCCACAGCGAGTACCGGCGCCCCCAGTTCAGGATGAACTTGACCGGCTGCGGCATCGGAACCGTGTCGAGCAGCCCCATCAGACGGGGGTCCGTTCCCGAAGCGGCGGCACCCGCGTGAAGCCGGCCGGAGTGGGGACGCGGGTGCGGACCACACCGGTGTCGGTGCCGACCCAGTGGAGGACGCCCTTGCGGTACGCGTAGAGCAGTCCGACCGCGAGGATGCCGATGAACACCGCCATCTCGACGACCGCCGTGTAGCCGAGCCGCTCGAACACCACGGCCCAGGGGAATAGGAACACGCTCTCGACGTCGAAGATGACGAACAGGAAGGCGTAGAGGAAGTACCGGACCTGCGTCTGGGACCACCCCTCGCCGACGGGATCGATGCCGCACTCGTAGGTCGTCAGCTTGGCGGCGATGGGACGCCGGGGCGCCACCACGCGCGCGGCCACCAATGCGACCGTTACGAGCAGGGCACCGCCGATCGCCGTGGCGAGGACGATGCCGTAGGACTGGAAGTAGCTCTCGGGGGTTCGAGCAAGCATCTTCGAGCGCGGATTCTATCGGGACAGGCTGCACGCCGTCGGACGGGCGGGATCCGGGAAACACGACCGGAAACACGAAAGGCGAGGCCGAGGCCCCGCCTTTCGGACGATCGAACGCTCCCTATGCGGTCGCGCTGTCCTTCGCTTTCGAGCAGGTGGTGAAGTTGGGGTGGTGCCCCACCCGCCGGGCCTTGTAGCTCGCCGTGAACTTGGTCCCCTTCGGGGCCGCGTACTTGTGGCTGAAGTGGCCCTTGGCGTCGAGCTTCACGTTGACGGCCTTGTGTGAACCCCACTTGAGGCTCACTCCCTGGTTGGCCCCGCACTGCTTCGGAGAGACCTTGATGGTGACGGCCACCTTCCCTCCGGTGCGCTTCGCCGAAAGCGACAGCTTCGTCGAGGCCGACGCGGCGAGGGCCATGCCTGCAAGCGACAGACAGAGCACCGCGATGACCGACACGACACCGATCCTGAACCGTGATTTCCTCATCTCCGTGTTCCTCCCTCCTTGGTCCCTGCCCTCATTCAACGCTCAACCGGTGGGAAAGTCACTCATCCACTCCGGACGTCTTCCCTTTACGTCTTCGCGCTGTCCTTGTCCGCCGAACACGTCGTGAAGTGCGGGTGGTGCCCGACCTTGCGCGCCGAGTAGAAGACCTTGAAGGTCACCTTCTTCTTCGGGACCTTGAACACGTGGTTGTAGCTCCCCGTCCCGTCCAGCAGGATCGGCTTCGACTTCTTCCACCCGGTCCTGCTCAGCAGGACCTTCTGGTCCGCTCCGCACTTCACGGGCTTGATCTTGATGTCGACCTGCGCATGCTTGGCGTTCACCCGCGTCGCGGTGACCCTGACGTCCGTGGTGGCGGCCAGGGCCCATGCGGCGACACCGAGGCAGACGAGCGCCACGAGGGACACGACACCGATGCGGAACCGCGAGATCCTCATCCTCGGCAACTCCCCTTCGTCAGGCCCGCGGCCGTGTGCCCGGGCAAGCAGAACTCCACCCGATAGTTCAAGCTGGGCATTCCCGCGGGGGGTACACCCAAACATCGCGCAGAGGGTATATGTCGCGCAGCCCAGAGGCAAACGAGTGGCCAATGTCCGATACCCAACAGGAGACGAAAGCAGCGCCGCCCCGCCGGCCCCCTGCCGTGTCGCCGCGCCCCGCGGTCATCTCGGCGTCCCGGCGCCGGCGGCGGCTCATCATCGCGCTGTCGGTGACGGCGGTGATCGCGTTCCTGGCCGTGGACGGCGCGTGGGGCTCGCTCTCGCTGGCCCGGAGCCTCCACCACGCGCGCAACGAGCTCCAGGCCGGAGCCGACGCCTTCAAGGCCGGTGATCTCACGGGGGCGGCCTCACTGTTCCAGCAGGCCGAGGCCGACGCCAAACACGCGGAGAGCTCCACCGGCCATCCCAGCATCGCCCTCGCGGCCCTGCTCCCGGTCTTCGGCGACGACGTTCGAGCGATACGCGCGGTGACGCACGCATCGGTGTGGGCCTCGCGCGCCGGACAGGACGTGGTGCGTGCGGCCCAGGGGGCGGGCTGGACGGGCACCGGCTTCCCCGGCGGCGAGCAGGGAGGTGTGGTGGACCTCGATGCCGTGCGCCGCGCCACCCCCGCGCTCGTCGAGGCGGCGCGGGACGCGAACCGGGCCCGGGGGATTCTCGCCGCCATCGATCCCGGCGGGCTCATCGGGCCCATCCGGCGCCCGTTCCAGACCGCGGTCGACACGCTGACCGACCAGTCGACGGCGGTGTCGTCCGCGGCGTCCCTCGCTCAGCTCCTGCCCGGCTTCCTGGGCGGCGACGGTCCGCGCCGGTACCTCCTCGCGTTCCAGAACCTCTCGGACGCCCGCGGATCGGGGGGGTTCATGGGGAGCTACGGGATCCTGGAGGCCGACCAGGGGCGCGTCAGCCTGGGGCCCATCGGATCGCTGGCCGACCTGAAGCAGGCCCCCCAGGTGACGGGGTTCCCCGACGTCGAGCGGCGCTACGGCCCGTACGGCGGGACGATCTTCTTCGACTCGGCGAACTACTCGCCGGACTTCCCCACCGCCTCCCGCGTGCTCCTGCAGATGTGGCGGAACGACGGCAGGGGAATACTCGACGGCGTCATCGCGGTCGATCCGGTATGGATGTCTCGCATCCTCTCGGTCATCGGCCCCATCACGATCCCCGAGTGGCCGGAGCCCCTCACCGGCGACAACATCGTGACGGCCCTGCTGCACGACACGTTCCTCAGCACGGATCAGCGCTACTCGAACGCCCTGCAGGGGGCACTCGGCGGCGCGCTCTGGCAGGGCCTGATCGGACGCCCCCTCCCGACCCACGGACTCGGTGACGCGATGGCTCGCTCGGTGCGGGAACGGCATTTCCAGGTGTTCTCGACCCGTCCGCAGGAGGAGGGACTCCTGTCGGATCTCGGGGCGGCCGGCAGCGTCCACCTCGGGAGCAACCCCCTGTTCGTGGTGCGCGACGACGAGATCGACAACCGGTCCGGATGGTTCGCGCATGCCACGGTGGGCTACGACATCGCGCTCCAGACCGACGGGTCCGCCGACGTCTCGATCTACTACACGCTGCACAACACGGCGCCCCCCGACGCGCCCCCGTCGATCCTGCTGGGCTGGAGGCCGGGCGAGCCGCGGGGGATCTTCGGCTCCGGCGTCAGCTTCTATCTCCCCGAGGGCGCGACGAACGTGAAGACCCACGTCGGGGGGGACGCGTCGCTCGCCGAGCGTGGCCAGGAGTTCGGGCATCCGGTGGTGGAAGGACACTTCGAGATCGGACCCGGGCGGACCGCACCCATCCACGTGACCTACCATGCGCCCCATGCCGCGGTGGAGGAGAACGGAACGTTCGTGTACCGGGCGAAGCTGATCCCGCAGGCGAAGCTGTGGCCGGTGCCGGTGACGGTTCGGATCACGCTGCCAGAAGGGGCCGACGTGCAGCAGACGGGGTGGGGCATGGAGCGCACGGACTCGGCGCTCACATACCGCGCGGCGGACATCTCGGCGCGGACCATCTGGGTGTCGTACCGGCGATGAGCGATGCGCCGACGTTCCTGCTGGATTGCAGATGGCTCGGCCCGAGCGGCAAGGGCCGGGCCACCGAGCTCCTCCTCCGTGGGCTCGGGGAGCTCGAGCCACCCGGGACGTGGATCCTGTGGGGGCCCACCGAGGTGGCGTCCCATCTGTGGCGTGGGGCCAGGCACGAGCTGAACGATCGGGATCCGATGGCCATGTGGGGCCAGGGAGACGCGCGCCGGATCCCGCCGCACGACGTCGCCCTCTACCCGTTCCAGGTCCGTCCGTTGCTCCGCGGCCCGTCGGTGACGCTCATCCACGACACGATCCAGACCAGATACGACGGCAACCCCGTCGAGCTGCAGCTGAAGCGCGTGTTCCTGCGGCAGGTGGCGGCCCGGTCCACGCGGATCCTGACCCCCTCGGAGTTCTCGAGGTCGATGATCGAACGCGACCTCGGCGCGCCGGCCTCGAAGATCGACGTGTTCCGCTACCCGGTGGACGAGGACCTCGTGAAGCGCGTGCACGCCGCGCGTGAGGAGCTGGCGCCGCGCGACGCGCTCCTGTACGTCGGGCAGTTCGCTCCGTACAAGAACCTCGATCGCCTGATCCGTGCGTTCGGCGAGTCCCGCTTCGCGGCAGATGGGGGCGAGCTCCTGCTCGTCGGGGAGAACTCCCAGCGGGCCCACCGCCTGGAGAAGCTGGCGCGAACCCTCCAGCCGCCGGGGGTCCGGGTGCAGGGGTCGGTGACGCAGGAGCGCCTCGACGAGCTCTACGCCACGTGCCGGGCCCTCGTCCTTCCCTCGCTGGAGGAGGGCTTCGGCCTGCCGGCCTGGGAGGCCATGTCGGTCGGACTCCCACTGTGCGTCAGCGATCGGGGCGCGCTGCCCGAGATCGTGCTCGACGCCGACGCCCGGTTCGATCCGACCTCGATCCCCGAGATCGCGCGCCATATCGACCGCGTGACGGCCTCCGCAGCCGAGATCGCGGGTCCCGCCCTTCCCCCGAACGCCGGATCCTTCCGGGCGTTCGCCGCCGACGTCCTCTCGTCGTTGGGACTGGTCGTCGACCCGCGTTGATCGTCCTGTGGCTCGTCGTCGCGATCCTTGCGCTCGCGGTGGCGGCGTGGCGACCCGATCTCTTCGTCTACGCGGGACTTCTCCTCGCGTCGTCGAACCGGTTCCTGACGCTGCAGGTCCACCACGGCTTCACGCTGAAGCCCGGGCACATGGCGTTCAGCCTGGCGCTGGGCGGCGCGGTGATCCGGCACGTCCGGCACCGGACGATGCCCCGGCTGCCCGACGTCCCGAGGTCGTTCCTGGTCTTCGCCGGCGCCCTCCTGGCCTTGTACCTCGTCGCCGCGGCGGCTGGTGCCCACACCATCGAGGAGGGGCGGGAGCTGTTGGTGATCGGGGTCGGGGCCATCGTTCCGGCGCTCGCGATCGTCCTCTGCCTCGATTCCCGTGAGCGCCTGGCGCGGGGGCTGGCCTGCTTCGTCCTGGCGCAGCTGCTCGTGGCCCTGTACGCGCTGTACCAGTTCGCGGCGGGCTACCTCCATCTCCCCGTCCCGGTCGCGGAGAAGAGCGTCGTCGGATCGGTGCACCGGGTCAGCGCGTTCTCCTACGAACCCGCGTACTACGGCGCGTACGTGATCACCGCGCTTCCCCTCCTGCTCTGCGACGTCGTCCGAGGACGGCGCCGGCTGGGACGCCGCGTCCCGCCCATCGCCGTCGCCACCGTCGTGGCGCTCGCCGGGGCCCTGACCATCTCGCGGGCCGCCTATCTCGCGGTCCCCTTCGTCGTCGCCGGGGCCTGGTACCTCCTGAGGACCCAGCCGGCCGAGCGCAAGGTCCGCGTGGCGCACGCGTTGGTGCCCTTCGCGGTCGTCGTGGTCGTCGTGGGGGCCATCGGCGCCGCCACGGGCTTCGACGTGGCGCGCTTCGCACAGGATCGGATCCGCTCGTTCACGGAGACGGACCGACCGAGCTCGAACGGGCTCCGTCTCGGGCTGTACCGCGCAGTCGACGGCGTGATCGCCGACCATCTCGTCCTCGGTGTGGGACCGGGGAACCTCGGGAACGTCCTCCCGCGCTACGGCGGGCGGGTTCCGCAGCACAAGAAGTACGTCGCGACCGCGAACGACATCTGGCTGCAGGGAGCGGTCGACGCGGGGGTGCTGTCGATCCCGCTCATCGCCGGGCTGCTGTGGGGGACGGCGGCGGCCGTTCGCAGGCGATCACCGCTGTCGGCTCGGGCCCTGGCACTCGGGGCGCTCGTGTTCCTCGTCGTCAACGGGGCCTTCGTGTCGTTCCTGTGGGACATGAAGTTCTGGACGGTCATGGGGCTAGCGTTCGCCATCCATCGTGGATCCTCCCCGGGGGCCGCCGACGGATCCGAGGCCGGAGCGCGGCAAGCC
This sequence comes from Actinomycetota bacterium, assembly GCA_046263085.1. Taxonomy (GTDB): domain Bacteria; phylum Actinomycetota; class UBA4738; order UBA4738; family JACQTL01; genus JBHELK01. Next base: position 56,589 of record JBHELK010000063.1, on the reverse strand, counting down.
GGCGACCGGGCCCTGCAGCTCAGCGGGGTGGGCGGGACGGCCGCGACCGATCCCGAAGACCCGACGCCACTCCCTGGATGAAGGCGCGGGACAGGACCGGGATGCGCGCCGCTCGCCGGTCGAGGAGCCGCCGGCGCATCATCCCGCCGAGCCGGACCGGGACGGCGACGAGCAGCCGCCACCCCGCGTGCTTGCCGAGGAACCGGCCGCTCGCTCGGACGAGCCGCTCGTCGGCTTGCACCGGAAGCGCGCCGTCCGTCGTCCGGGTGGAAGCACCGCCGTGGTGGTAGACGACGCTCGCGCCGGCAACGGCGAGCCGCCATCCGGCCGCGGCGGCTCGGAGCGACAGGTCGGCGTCCTCGAAGTAGAGGAAGTAGCGCTCGTCCAGCAGCCCGATGCCCTCCAGCATCCGGCGCCGAAGGAGCATGCTCGCACCCGTCACGTAGTCGGGCGGCGTCGTCCGCGGCGACGTCCACAGCTCGGTGAGCCCGAGCCATCGCCCGATCGATCCTCCCCCCCACGCCTGGATCTCGTCGTGATCCCAGGCCGAGCGGAGCACAGAGCCGACGATGCCCACACGCTCGTTCCCGGCCTCTCGCAGCAGGCCCTGCAGGGCGAGCGGCTCGACCTCGGTGTCGTTGTTGAGCAACCACACGAACGCCGCCCCCTCCTGCAGCGCGCGGCGGATCCCGAGGTTCATGCCGCCGGCGAACCCCAGGTTGGTGTCGGCGCGCAGGACCGGGACGTCGGGGAAGGCTTCGCGGATCCGGCGATCCGATCCGTCGGTGGAGCCGTTGTCGACGACCAGGACCCGAGGCTTCGGATCGGCGAGGCCGTCGAGGGAGTGCAAGCACCGCTCGGTGAACGGCCAACCGTTCCAGTTCAGGACGATCGCGTGCACCACGGGGTCGGTGCCGGGAGTCACCGGTGAGCGGCCCGTCCGGGGGTGGCGGGCCCCGCATCGCGCTGTGCCACGAGTGGACCACCACGTACGGCGGCTCGGAGCAGGTCGCAGCGAGGATCGCCGACGCGCTCGGGATCGACGACGTGTACACGTTCGCGGCGGATCCGGAGATGGCGAGGTCGCTGTTCGGGGAACGCAGGATCCGAGCGCACCGGCTGGGGCGGACGCCGTTCGGACGGCGTCGGTGGCAGCTGCTGTTGCCGTTCATGCCGGGGGCGTGGCGATCGATCGACCTCTCGGGCTACGACGCCGTCGTCACGAGCGCGCACTCGTGCGTCAACGCCGTACGAGCACCGGACGGAGTCCCGGTCGTCTCGTACTGCCACACGCCGATGCGCTACGCCTGGAGCTGGCGTAGCGAGATCCGCAGGCTTCCCGCCGTCGTGCGCCCCGCGTGGCCCATCGCGGCCGCGGCGCTGCGGCGTGCCGATCGGTCGTGGGCGGCGCGCGTCACGGCGTTCGTGGCCAACTCCCGCAACGTCGCGCGGCGCATCGAGCGCTCGTACGGACGCCGGGCCGAGGTGGTGTACCCGCCGGTCGACGTCGGGTTCTTCACACCGGGGGCGCACGCGGAGCGAGCGGACTTCTTCCTGGCCGCCGGGAGGCTCGTGGCGTACAAGCGCGCCGACCTCGCCATACGTGCCGCCGAACGCGCGAGGTGCCCGCTCGTGGTGGCGGGCTCGGGACCGGAGCTCCGCGCGCTGCGCGCGCTCGGCGGTCCGGGCGTCCGGTTCGTCGAGGCCCCGTCCAGGGAGGAGCTCCGCGACCTGTACCGCCGGGCCCGCGCGCTGGTCGTGCCGGGGGTGGAGGACTTCGGCATGACGATGGTCGAGGCCCAGGCGTGCGGCACACCCGTGGTCGCGTTCGGACGCGGCGGGGCGTCGGAGGCGGTCGTCCCCGGCCGAACCGGCGAACTGGTGAAGGACACCGGCCCGGCCGCCCTCGCGGGGGTCCTCGGGCGATTCGATCCCGAGCGGTACGACCGGGACGCGATCCGGGCTCATGCCACGCGGTTCGGCCCGGAGACGTTCGACGAGGGCGTCCGGCGGGTCATGGAACGCGTGCTGCGCTGATCAGTAGGCGTTGCGCCCCCGAAGCATCTCGCGCACGGTCTTGCCGATGATCTTGAGGTCGAGCACGAGCGACCAGTTCTCGATGTACCAGTTGTCGAAGGCGACCCGCGGATCGAGCGACGTGTTGCCACGGAGGCCGTGGCTCTGCGCCCAGCCGGTGATGCCCGGCCGGATGCGATGCCGGTAGGCGTACCAGGGGACCTCCTCGGAGAACCGGTCCACGAACGGGGGGCGTTCGGGGCGGGGGCCCACCACGCTCATGTCGCCGCGCAGCACGTTCCACAGCTGCGGCAGCTCGTCGAGGCTGGTGCGCCGCAGCAGGCGCCCGATCCTGGTTCGGCGGGGATCCTCCGCCGTGGCCCAGACGGGGCCGGAGTCCTTCTCCGCGTCGCGATGCATCGTGCGGAACTTCCAGATCTTGAAGACGCGCTCGTTCTCCCCGACGCGGTCCTGGGAGTAGAAGACGGGCCAGCCCGACGCGACGATGGTGGCGGCCGAGAGGATGACGAAGAGCGGGGCGGAGAGCAGGAGCACCGTGGCCGACACCACCACGTCGAAGGCCCGCTTCTCGAGCCTCCGGATGCCGACGAGGGCGGGGGGCGCGACCTTGACCGTGGTCTGCCCGTCGAGCTCGCGCATCGTCAGGCGATCCGCCGAGACCGGGCGGACCGGGGAACGAACGTAGACGGCGTGACCCCACCGGTTGGCGAGCAGGACCAGTCGCCACAGGTCGTCCTCCTCGAACCCGGCGGCCTCCACGATCACGGCGGCGTCGCGGTAGGGGTAGATGACGCCGTCCTCCCCCGGCACCGAGCCGAGCATCGCCTCGGCCTCCTTCGCGCTCATGCGTTCCACGACGTCGAACTCGCCGAGCCGGTCCCCGATCCAGGGGGACCACGCGGCGGAGTCGTTCGACACGAGCAGGGCCGGCCGCCGGAGGCGCCCCTGCGATCGCACCCGCCGCAGGCCGGCGCGGAGCAGGAGCCGCTCGGCGGCGAGCAGCGTGAGCGACAGCATGGCGACGAGCCCGAACCAGCCACGCGAGACCGAGAGGGCGCTCACGAGGAACGCCAGGATCGACACGATGCCCACGGCGGCGACCAGCGCCTTCGCGATGCGGCTGACCTCTCCCCCGCCCGGGAAGAGCGTGTCCTCGTCGTACAGGCGGTGCCCGTAGGCGAAGAGCAGGAAGCTCCCCACCCAGACGCACGAGGCGGTGGCGTATCCCACGGCGTGGAAGCCCCCGGGCTCGGTCGCGAGCCACCCGAGCCGGAACCGCATGACGAGCGCGAGGACCACGGCGGCGGTGAGGACGCTCAGGTCGAGCGCCAGCCGTGCCCGCAGGATGAGCCTCGAACCTCGCTCCACCGGCTCGATCGCGGCTATGGCATGCGTCGCCCCCGGCTTGGCTGCGGACTCCGGACTGATGATGGCCATGGCGCCCTAGTATTTCTCATCTGGGCCGCGCCGAAAACGGGTGGCGCGTTCCGAGGGCCGGCGCGGCGCTCCGAGGGGACCCATCCGACCGCGCAGCGCGTCCAGAACGCCGTGAGCCACGCCGCGGAGCTTGCGCAGCCGGTCGGACTCCACGAGGAGCATCTTCGCCATCTCCTTGCAGAACCGGATGACGTCGTCCAGGACGAACCTCGGATCGGTGCGGACGTAGCGGCGCCACACGACGAGCCGGTTCCTCGTCATGGAGTAGCGCCTGTCTGCGTCGTGGTGGCTGGTGAGCACACTGGTCCCGAGGATCCTGTGCCATCGGGGCCGCCCCGCACCGTGCACCATCGTCGGCTCGACGGCGACGATCACCCGGTAGCCGCGAGACCGAAGACGCAGACACATCTCGAAGTCCACGTAGTCGATGAAGAAGTCCTCGCGGAACGAGCCGACGTCCTTAGCCGCGGCGACATCGATGAGGCTCCCCGCGGTCATGACGTCGCTGCGCGCCACCCAGTTCCGGTTCGCCGAGCCGGCCGGCGGCTCGTCGTCGACGGATCGCGATCCCACGACGGCGACCAGTTCGGGCTCCGGATGGTCGTCGAACGCGGCGGCGAGGGTCTTCATCATCGTCGGCAGCGCCTCGGTGTCCTGGTCGAGACAGAGCACCCACCGGAACCCGAGCTCGCCCGCGCGCGCGAGACCGGCGTTCAGGGCGGCACCGAGGCCGACGTTTCGCCCCTCTCCCCGAAGATCCGCTCCCACGGCCCGGGCGACGGATGCGACGCGCTCGCGGCCGCCGGCGCTCGTGCTGTTGTCGACGATGACGACACCACCGACCTGCGCGACGGCGGGCTCCAGGCGCCGAAGGAAGCCGTCGTCCGGTTCGTGGGCCACGATCACCGCCGCGGTCGACGACGGGTCCGGCCGCTCCGATGGTTGGGTCACGGCTCGTCTGCGTCGCGCGTCGCGGCCGGTGCCCGCCGGGTCCTCGACAGGGCGGCCCGGCCGGGTCCCAGCACGAGATCGCGCGCGGCGCTCCGCATCCCCCGGGAGTGGTGGTGGTACCGCCCCGAGAACAGCTCGCGGGCCACGTCGCCGACGGCGCCCAGACCTCCCAGCTGGATCTCGTGACGGCGGCGCATGTGCACGATCCGCGAATGGATCCATCCCACGGCGCCGGGGCGCGGCCGGAACACGTCGGCCCACGACTCGAGGAACGCGGCGACCTCCTGCAGCGGCGCGACGGCCCGGAGGTACTCGATCGGATCCTTCTGCAGCGAGCGCCGCAACTGGTGACGCAACGACGGCTCGCGGACCGGCTGGGGCCCCGACACGCCACGCTGCTGCTCCGGATGGATGCGGTACAGCATCGTCGGCTCCTCGACCATGCCGAGCGGGGCGACCGCCGAGAGGAGGAAGGCGATCCGCTCGTCGTGGATCTCGGCGTTCCCGAGCGGAAGGACGAGTTCCCGGTATTCGGCGCGGAAAGCCATGGTGGCACCCGTCACGACGTTGCGCTCGGCGAGCGTTCGCACGGCGTGGCCCCGGGCGAACGCGCGTCGCAGGCGCGGCGTGAACAACACCTCGTTCCACAGCCGCTTCCCGAGCGGTCGAAGGTCCGCGTCGACCATCTCCGCGTCCGTGAACACGAGCGCGACGTCGGGCCGGCTCTCGAAGACGGCTGTCGTGCGCTCGAGCTTGTCCGGCATCCAGACGTCGTCCTGATCGCACAGCGAGATCACGTCACCCTCGCAGAGCGAGATCGCCCGCTCGAAGTTCCCCACCGTCCCGAGGTTCACCGGATTGACGTAGACGCGGACCGGGAAGGGCGCGGCGTCCCGGAACCGCTCGAGCACCTCGACGGTGCGGTCGCTCGACCCGTCGTCACAGGCCACGACCTCGAACGGCGGCGCCGTCTGCCCCAGCAGGCTCCGCAGCTGCTCGTCGAGCCAGGGCTCGCCGTTGTACGTGCAGAGCGCCACGGACACCCTCATCGCCGGGCCCCCGCGATGCGCTTCGCGGTTCCTCTGCGCAGCCGCCGCCCCCAGGTCCTGGCCGTCGCCCGCGGCCCCACCCGGAGCGACTGCCACCCGATGCGCAGGGAGAGCGCGGGATGCCCGGTTCGAAGCTCGTGGACGGCCGTGTGGAAGGCCTGTCCCGCCACCGCCTCCTCCGCCCCCTCCACGACGACGCCGCGGCGGCCGAGCTCCCGGATGGCGAGCCTCCGCAGGTACACGCTCTCCCACTGCATCTCGGACGTGCGCGTGAGCGTGAGGGAGTGCTGCGTCAGGCGATACAGCGTCAGCGGCTCGTCGATGCGACGGATGCCGTACAGCAGCGCGATGAGGATCCAGAGGTACCAGTCGTTCGAGTACCGGATGCGCAGGGGGATGGGGCCGACCCCCTCGAGCGCATCGCGCCGCACCAACACCGAGGAACCGCACACGAAGTTCCAGTCGGTCAGGAGCCGCTCGGGGGAATCCTCGGGCCTGGGGATGTAGACGTCGGAGAACAGCCGGCCGTCCGGCCGGCCGGCATCGTCGATCAGCGTCGCGTCCGTGTGCACCACACCCGTGTCCGGCTCCGCATCGAACACCGCGAGCTGTCGTTCCAGCTTCCCGGGGGCCCACGCGTCGTCGTCCGCGAGGAGCGCGAGGTATCCGGCGGCGGAGGACCGGAAGACGTCGAACGCTCGGTTCAGCAGCTCGGACAGCGCGATCGGCCGCGCGGGCCGGAGCAGCTCGATGCGGCCGGGATGCCGCGCGATGTATCCCTCGATCACCGCGATCGTGTCCGGGCCCGAGCCGTTGTCGGCCACCAGGATCCGCAGCCCGTCGTGGGTCTGGGACAGCACGCTGTCCAGCGCGACCGGGATGAGATGCGGCCGGTTGTAGCTCAGGACGAGGACCAGCACCTCCCGGGCGCCGCTCATCCCCTTCGGACTTCTCGCTCCGGCGGGAGTCCGGCGACGTGCTCCACCGTCGTGCCGCCGGCCTTGAAGCGCCATCGTCTCGCCGGGACCTGGAACACGCCGTCGACCTCCGGCGTGTACGAGGGTCCCCGGACCCGGAAGTGCCCGAACGTCGCCGAGGCGATCGGCCGTGAGGCGAGCAGGCCGTGTTCGACCCGTCCGCCTCCCCACATCCACACCAGCACCCGGATCTCGTAGTCGTCGGGGACCAGCCGCAGCGGCGGGAGCCAGCCCTCGAGCGTGCACCGGCCCTCGACCGCTCCCACGTCGAACCCGTCGTAGTAGTTGCTGAAGTTCGTCACGACGACCCCGTCGGGCCGCTTGATCTCGAAGGTGATCATCGGGTGCTCGACGCGGCGCCGGGCATCGAGCGAGATCCTGATGGACACCGGGTCGTCGAAGTCGACCTCGCGCGTTGGATCGCCGTGCGGGTCGAGGAGCTCGAAGCCGGCGATCTCCACGCCGTCGTCGTTCGGCAGGGCCTCCTCGTCGTCCGCCACCCGGGGGCGGATCACCCGCCGCGAATCCTCGAGATAGCGCTCCACGACCTCCCCCGAAGGCCCGTCCATGGCCACCCGGCCGCCTCGCAACAGGATGGTGCGGGTGCACACCGTCTGGATCGCACGCATGTCGTGGGAGACGAGGACGAGCGTGCGTCCCTCCTGTGTGAGCTCGTGCATGCGCTCGATGCAGCGGAACTGGAAGGCGGCGTCGCCCACCGCGATGGCCTCGTCCACGAGCAGGACGTCCGGCTCGAGGTGCGACGCGAGCGAGAACCCGAGCCGCAGCTGCATCCCGCTCGAGAACTGCTTCACGGGCTGATCGATCGCCGACTCCACACCGGCGAACTCGACGATGCGATCGAACCGCTTGGCGACGTCGCGTCCGGTGAGCCCGAGGATCCGGCCGTAGAGCTGCACGTTCTCCCTGCCCGTCAGCTCGGGGTGCAGCCCGGTGCCGATCTCGATCAGCGCGCCGACCCTGCCTCGGACCCGGATCCGGCCCGTCGTGGGATAGGTGATGCGGGTGGCGAGCTTCAGCAGCGTGGTCTTGCCGGCGCCGTTGTCGCCGATCAGGCCGAGCGCCTGTCCCTCCGGGACCTCGAAGCTGACGTCGTCGACGGCGATGATCGGCGGGATGGGCTCGGCTCGGCGTAGCGCGCGTCGCACCACCCGCGCCAGGTCCTCGCGCAGCGCCACGTACCGGCGCGCGCCCCGGTAACGCTTCGTGACGTGCTCGAACGCGAGAGCGGCACCCATCGGCTAGACCCGGTCCGCGAAGCCGCGCTCGAGCCGCTTGAACAGCGAGTAGGCCAGCACGAGGAGCACGCAGGCCCACGCCAGCGCGGCGAAGGAGAGCGCCGATGGCCACCGGTGGTGCAGCACGATGCGACGGATGCCGTCCACAGCCAGGGCCACCGGGTTCACGATCGCGTACACCGTCCTGATCGATCCGGGCACCTTGCCCAGCGGGTACACGACGGGGCTCGCGAACAGCAGGAACTGCAGGACGAAGGGCAGGGCATGCCGCACGTCGCGGTAGTACACGTTGAGCCCCGAGAAACCCAGGCTGAGGACCCCGGCCGACACGATGAGGATCACGATCGGGAGGGGAAGCGCTAGCCACGTGATCCCCGGGGCGATGCCGAAGGCCACCGAGAACACGAGGAGCAGGACGATCCCCGGCACGAGGTCGACGAGCGCGGCGCCGGCCGCTCCGAGCGGGAGCACCTCGCGCGGGAAGTACACCTTGCCGAGCAGTCCCTGATCTTTCACCACCGACTCCATGCCGGCGGCCGCGGCGGAGGCGAAGAACGTCCAAGGGACGAGCCCGGCCAGCGCGAACAGGATGAACGGCGCCCCCTCGCTCGGCACGTGCGCGTACCGGCCGAGGAAGATCGCGAACACGCCGGCGAGGAGCAGAGGCTGCAGCACCGCCCAGCCCACGCCAACCGCGGCCTGCTTGTACTTGACCTTCACGTAGCGCACGAGGAAGGCCCACAGGACCTCGCGGTAGGCCCAGACCTCCCTGATCGAGGACCACCGGAGGCGTCCTCTTCCGCCCTCGATCACGATCATCGGCGGGCGCGCCAACGAGGACCGGCGGGACGCAGCGGTGGGCGCGTCGGCGGCTTCCATGGCCTGGCATTCTCCCCGATACGACGGGGGCCTACGCTTGCTCTGCCAGTGCGGCGCGCATGGCGTCGACCACCACGCCCGCATGCTCCTGCGAGAGGTGGGGGCCGATCGGCAGGCTCAGCACCTCCTCGCTGAGCCGCTCCGCGACGGGGAATGCGCCCGCCGGCATGTCGAGTCGCCGGTACACGGCCTGCCGGTGGGGGGGAACGGGATAATGGATCAGCGTCTCGACGCCGCCCCGCTCCAGGTGCGCCCGGAGCGCGTCGCGCGCGGCGTGCCGCACGACGAACAGGTGCCACACCGGGTCCGCCCACGCCGGGACCTGTGGGAGCACCAGCTCCGTGCCGGCCAGCTCGCCGAGGTACCGATCGGCGATCACCCGCCGCCTCGCGTTCCACTCCTCGAGATGCCGGAGCTTCACGGCGAGCACCGCCGCCTGGACCTCGCCGAGGCGGCTGTTCACGCCCTCAGCCTCGTTGGCGTATTTGGTGGCGGCGCCGTAGTTCCGGAGGAGCCGGATGCGCTCGGCGAGCTCCCGGTCGTCGGTGGTGACCGCGCCCCCGTCGCCCAGCGCCCCCAGGTTCTTGCTCGGATAGAAGCTCCACGCGGCGGTGTGGCCGAGCCCGCCGACTCGTCGTCCACCGACGGCCGCGCCGTGGGCCTGCGCGGCGTCCTCCAGCACCCGCAGCCCGTTGGCGTCGGCGACCTTCGCGATCGCATCCATCTCCGCCGGCTGTCCGTACTGGTGCACCGGGATCACGGCCCGGGTCCGCCCGGTGAGCGCCGCCTCGAGCGCGGTCGGGTCGAGGTTGTACGTCTCGGGATCCGGTTCGGCCGGGACGGGAACGGCCCCCACGCGCGACACGGCGAGCCACGTGGCGATGAACACGTTCGACGGAACCACGACCTCGTGGCCCCGCCCGATCCCCCACGCGCGAAGGGCCAGCGTGAGCGCGTCGAGCCCGCTGCCCACCGCGACACAGTGCTCGGCGCCGACGAACGCGGCGAACTCGGCCTCGAACGTCTCGAGTTCCGGACCGAGCACATAGCGGCCGGAGTCCACGACCCTCGCGACCGCCTTCATCAGCTCGTCGCGGAGCTCTTGCGACGCGGCGGCCAGATCCAGGAACGGGACCCTCACCCGCTCCCCCGGATCTCGGCGATGAACCGGTCGTAGTCGCGGATGTAGTCCGACTCCTCGTAGAACGCCGACGCCAGCACGAGCGACACCGAGCCGGAGGAGAAGTTCTCGAGCTCGCGCCACACCATCCTCGGGAGGTACAGCCCGTAGTAGGACCGGTTCAGCGAAAAGCGCTCGCGCGTCGTGCCGTCGTCGACGACCACGTCGAAGCTGCCGGTGGCGGCGACGATGAACTGCTCCAGCTCGTAGTGGGCGTGCCCGCCGCGGGCCTCTCCACCGGGAACGTCGTAGAGCCAGTACGCCCGCTTGATCTCGAACGGCAGGTCTCTCGTGGCCTCGACCACGGTGAGGTTCCCCTTCGGGTCCGAGATCTTCGGGAGCTCGATGAGGCGCCAGCGCTCGAGGCTCACGTCGCGCGGTCGATGCTGTCCCATGCCCGTCCTTCTCGAGAGACCGAATGGTATCGAGGATGGGGCGCGCCGCCTCGACGACGGCTGCGGTTGCGGCGGGAACATGGTCTGCTCCGCCGGATGAACACGGCCTCCGTTCGCTCCGCCGCGCCCACCAGGCTCCTGCCGGTCGCGGTCTGCGGGCTGATCGTGCCGCTCGGGCCCCTGCTCCTGTCGGAGGCGGCGTCGGGGTCGATCCCGAAGGTCCTCGTGGCCCTGGCGTTCGCGGCGGCGCTGCCCGCCGCGGTGGTGCGGCCGGACCTCTTCGTCAACGCGGGGCTGTTGCTCGTGGCCTCGGACCGGTTCATGGCGCGTGACGTCGGTGCGCTCACGCTGAAGCCGGCGTACATCGCCTTCGGGTTCGCGTTCCTCGGGGCACTCGTCGAGTGGGCCCGGCGGCCCGAACGCGAGGCGCTCCGCGACGTGCCCCGCCTGCTGCTCGTCTCGGCCGGCGGCCTGCTGCTGCTCTACGTGATCGCCGCGGGATCTGCCGACCACCGCTCGGCAGCGCTCCGCTACCTGCTGGTGATCGGGGGCGGGGCGCTCGTCCCGATCGCGGCGATCCTCGGCGTGGCCCGCACGCCGGAGCGCATCGCGCGGGCCGCGGCGTTCTTCGTCCTGGGCGAGCTGCTCGTCGCCCTGTACGGCCTCTACCAGTTCGCGGCGGCCTACCTCGACCTCCCCGCGCCCGTTCCGGCGACGTCGACGCTCCCGAACTCGACGACCGGCGTCAAGCGGGTGGATGGGATCTCACTCGAGGCCGCGTACCACGCCGCGTACGCGGTGACGGGACTCCCCCTCATCTACTCCGATGCCATCCGGCGGGTCCGGCGCATCCACCGCCGGCTCTCCCCCACGTTGATCGCCGCGGTGGTGACGCTGGCGTTCTTCCTGACGGTGTCGAGGGCCGGCTACCTGGCGCTTCCGTTCATCCTGCTCGGTGTGTGGCTGTTGCACCGCAGGTCTGAGGGGTCGACGGAGACCCACAGCTCCCTGCCGACGCTCGCCGTCGTGGTCGGGGTGGGTGTGCTGTTCGCCGTGGTCGCCGCGACCAGGCTCCACATCCTGGGCCCGATCGGCGACCACCTGAAGAACCTCCTGAATCCGAACGAGCAGACGTCGAACTCCGTACGGGTCGGGCTCTACGACCACGTGGTGGACATCGTGCGCGACCACCCGTGGCTCGGGATCGGCCCGGACAACCTCGGGTACGTGCTCCCCGGGTACGGGGTGGCCGTCTTTCCCGGCGCGGAGCACACGGCGTCGGCCAACGACATCTGGTTGCAGGGGGCGGCCGACGCCGGCCTGCTCACGATCCCGTTCATGGCCGGCGTGATCTGGGCGACGCTGGGCCTCACCCGACGACGTGGCACGTTCGAGAGCCGGACCCTGGCCCTGGGGGCCGCGCTCTTCCTGCTCGTGAGCGGAGCCCTGGTCTCGTTCATGTGGGACATGAAGTTCTGGGCCGTGCTCGGGCTCGCCGTCGTCGCGCAGCGGGCCCCGCCTTCCACGAGCGCGCCGCCGCTCATCCAGTACCCTGCGTCGCCCGGGCCGGACCGAACCTGAGGAGGCACGTGGCAGACGGCTGTCGGTTGTCGGTGGTGCTGCCGGCGTTCAACGAGGAGGGGAACGTCGGCGAGGCCATCGACCGTGTCACGAAGGTCGCGGAGCGCCTGTGCGCCGAGCACGAGATCATCGTGGTCGACGACGGCTCCACCGATCGGACGTCGACCGTGGTTCGCGCGGCGGCGGAAGCGGATCCGCGCATCCGGCTCGTCACCCACCATCGGAACCGGGGCTACGGCGACGCGCTGCACAGCGGGTTCCGTGCGGCTCGCCTCGATCTCGTGTTCGTCACCGATGCCGACAACCAGTTCGACCCGGAGGAGATCGAGGGATTCCTGCCCTGGATCGAGCGCGTGGACGTGGTGGCGGGCTACCGGATGCACCGCAGGGATCCTCCGGTGCGGCGGATCGCGGCCACGCTCTGGAACTGGCTGGTGCGCATCCTGTTCTACGTGCCGGTCCGCGACATCGACTGCGCGTTCAAGCTCTTCCGCCGTTCGGTGCTCGACGCGGTCGACCTGGAGAGCGTGGGCCCCATGTTCAACACGGAGCTGATGGTGAAGCTGGGACGGCAGGGGGTTGCCATCGTCGAGCTCGGCGTGACGCACTTCCCGAGGACGGCGGGACGCGGAAGCGGGATCAGCCCGAAGGTGGTGGCGCTCGCGTTCACCGAGCTGTTCGCCATGTACCGGCGTCTCGCCACCACCGGCGTGGATCGGCCGCTGTCTCCGACGACGCCTCCGACGTGACCCGGCGCGCGGTCGTCGTCGGCGGCGGCATCGGCGGCTCATCCGTCGCCCGCGAGCTCCTTCGGGGCGGCGTCGAGGTCGTGGTGATCGAACGCGGCGAGCACCTCGGTGGACTGGTCACGAGCTTCGAGGTCGCCGGCACGCCCCTCGAGATGTTCTACCACCACGTGTTCCCGCACGAGAGCGAGATCGTCGGCCTGATCGGCGAGCTCGGGCTCGGCGATCGCCTCGGCTGGTACCGCAGCTCGGTCGCCATCCTCACCGGCCGGCGGGTGTGGCCGTTCACCGGCCCCCTCGACCTGCTGCGCTTCGGCCCGCTCCCGATGGCCGATCGGCTGCGGATGGGTGTCGGGTCGCTGCGGGTGACCCGGGAACGGGACTGGCGGGCACTCGATGCGATCACCGCCCGAGACTGGCTGGCCTCGCGCACCTCGGACCGCGCGGCGAGCGTGGTGTGGGAGCCGCTGCTGCGGGCCCGCTTCGGTCCGGCGGGGGGCGACGTGCCGGCCGCCTGGATGTGGGGGCGCTTCCGGCAGCGGGCCGGTGCGCGCCGCCGCGGCGGCGAGCGGCTCGGGTACCTCCGCGGTGGATTCCGGCAGATGTTCGACGCGCTCGAGCGCCGGTTGTCCGAGGAGGGCGCCGACCTGCGGCTGGGGACGGCCGTCGAGTCGATCCGGATCGAGGGGGGCCGCGTCCGGGGCGTCGACCTCGCCGACGGAACGGTGGAGGCCGACGTGGTGGTGTTCGCCGGAACCCTGCCGGGGCTGGGCCGGCTGGTCCCGGCGGGCTCGGCCGACCCCCGGTGGACCGCCGCCGAGGGGCTCGGCGCCATCTGCGTGATCCTGGAGCTGCCGGCCGCGCTCGGCCCCGCGTACTGGACGAACGTCTGCGACCCGGCGCTGCCGTTCGGCGGCGTCATCGAGCACACGAACCTCGTGCCGCCCAGCGACTACGGGGGACGCCACGTGGTCTACCTCAGCCGGTACTTCGCCCGAGAGGAGGGCTTCGCGACGGCCGACCTCGAGACGGAAGCGGATGCGTGGCTCGGCGGCCTGGAGGATCGGTTCCCGGGGTTCCGGCGATCGGGCGTCCTCGGGGTGCACCCCTTCCGCACCCCCTACGCGGCCCCGCTCCCTCGCGTCGGGCACCTGTCGCGGATCCCTCCGATCCGGTCGCACGTCCCCGGCCTCTTCCTCTGCACCACGGCGCAGATCTACCCGGCCGATCGCGGCATGGACGAGGGGATCCGGCTGGCGAAGCGGGTGGCGCGGATCGCGGAGGCCGAGCCTGCGCTGCGGGTATGAGACCGGCGCCACCGTGACCGAGAGGTGGGCGTGCCCGGTGTGCGGGTCGCGCGACGGGGTGCCGTCGTGGCGGGCCGCGCCCGACCGCACGGAGGAGGGGGTCGACCCCGCGGCGTTCCGGCCGAGCTCGGAGCGGTTCGGGCGAACCGCGGGGCTCGTGCTGCGGTGCCCGGCGTGCGGGCACCGGGCCCTGGCCCGGACGCCGCCGCCGGACGCGATGGCCGCCGCGTACCGCGACGCCTCCGACGAGGTCTCGCTCCGCGAGGAGGCCGGCCAGGTGGAGACGGCCCGCCGTGACCTCCGCTCGATCGAGCGGTTCGTCGAGCCCGGAGGGATGCTGGATGTCGGCTGCTGGACCGGGTCGTTCCTGGTCGCGGGGCGCGAGCGGGGGTGGGAGCCGGCAGGCGTCGAGCCCTCGACGTGGGCCTCCGATCGGGCCAGGTCGCGCGGCGTCGACGTTCGCACGGGCGAGCTCGCCGACCACGGGGTCGCGCCCGGGACGCTCCGGCTCGTGGCGCTGCGCGACGTGATCGAGCACCTGGCCGACCCCCGCGAGGCCATCGCCACGGTCGGCGAGCTCCTCGAGCCGGGAGGCGCGGTGTTCGTGGCGACACCCGACGCCGGCAGCCGCGTGGCGCGGGTGCTGGGCAGGCAATGGTGGTCGGTCCTCCCCATGCACGTGCAGTACTTCACCCGGGACTCGCTCTGCGGACTCCTGGCACAGCACGGCTTCCGGGTGCGCTCGATCGGGACGCACCCCAAGGTGTTCAGCGCGCGGTACTACGCGGAGCGCCTCGGCGGCTACGGCGCCGTGTTGGAACGCATCGCGGTGGGAGCCGTCTCGAGGATCGGCGCCCCGGAGCGCCTCGTCGCTCCGGACTTCCGCGACCGGATGGCCGTCATCGCGACCAGGGAGCGCTGAAGGGCGCCTAGGATTCCCCCCACGGCGTACCTTGAGGACCCATGGACGCATGATGCCGACATCCCTGCGGGACGCGGTGGCCCGCTACACCTGGTACCACTCGATCGACCTCGGGGACGGGGTGGTGACCCCCGGCATGTTCGATCATCGTCCCGCCGTGGGGCGCTACCTCCTGCCCAGCGACCTCGCCGGCATGCGATGTCTGGACGTCGGCACGATGGACGGGTTCTGGGCCTTCGAGATGGAACGGCGGGGGGCGAGCGAGGTCGTGGCCTTCGACATCGACCACCCCGAGGCGCTCGACTGGCCCGTCGCCCTGCGAGCCGGGACCGTAAAGACGCTCGACGAGACGAAGGGCGCGCGCTTCCAGCTGGTGCACGACGCGCTGGGTTCCGCGGTTCGCCGCGAGCTGGGCTCGGTGTACGAGCTCGACACCGGGCTCGGGACGTTCGATCTCGTGTTCTGCTCGGACGTGCTCTTGCACCTCAAGGACCCGGTCGGGGCGCTGGAGCGGATCCGGTCGGTGACCGCGGGAAGCGCGATCGTGTGCAACCCCATCCTGCGGTTCCGGTTCCAGGAGCGACGGCCGCTCGCGCTGTTCGACGGGATCGACGAGTTCCAGTGGTGGGTCACGAACCTCGCCGGGCTGATCCGCATGGTTCGCGCCGCCGGGTTCGCGGCGGTGGAGGCGGGCCGTCCCTTCGAGCTGCCGGCCACGGCCGGCGGCCCGTGGAAGGGGCTGCGCGGGGTGGTGCGGGCCTCCGTGGGCGAGCGGTGAGGAACGGGACCGTGCGGAAGGCGCTGTACGTCGTCTTCCACCGGCTGCGGTCCTCGGCCGCCTCGGCAGCGTTCCGGGCCAGGCTCCGGATTCACGCTCTGGCTTCTGGAGCCCGCGTCCGTCTGTACATCGCCTCGCTGGGGACGCGCCTCGCGTCCGGCACCAGGATCCTCGTCGCGCCCGGCGCGCGCGTCGACGTCGTGGTGGACGAGGAGGCGACGATCGAGCGGGCCTGCTCGGTGCAGCTCGAGGGCGGAGCGGCCGTGATCGGACGCGGCGCGCTCCTCGAGAACGGCGTCCACCTGCAGACCCGTGGAGAGCTCGTCATCCGCGACCGGGCTGCGATCGGCCTCGGTTCGGTCCTGCGGGCGCTCGGCGACGTCGAGGTGTCCGAACGCAGCGAGCTCGCGGAGTACGTCACGGTGGAGGCCGAACCCGGCGCCCCGGTTGTGATCGGCGCCGGCGCACGGCTGGAGGCCCACGCCTCGGTTCTGCCCGGCGCCGCCGTCGCGCCGGGCGCGCGGATCGGCTCGCTCGAGCTCGTGAACCGGACTCCTCCTCCGGACGCTGCGTCGCCGGCGACCGGCGTCCCCGACGTGTCGGTGGTGGTCTCGACCAGGAACCGCGTGGGGTCGCTCCCCCGTCTCCTCGAGGCACTCCGCGACCAGACGCTCCCGCCCGGGCGCTTCGAGCTCGTCGTGACCGACGACGGGTCGACGGACGAGACCGCCGCCCTCCTGCGCGAGGCAGCCGCCACGTCGCCGTTCGCGATCCGCGTGCTGCGACACGAGACGGCCCTGGGGCCCGGCGCCGGGAGGAACTCCGCCTGGCGGGCCGCCCGCGCCCCGCTCGTCGCGTTCACCGACGACGACTGCGTCCCCAGCCGAACCTGGCTGGCCGATGGGCTCCGGGGGATCAGCGAGGGAGCCGACGTCGTGCAGGGGGCCACGACGCCGGTGCCGCAGGACCTCGTGCACCTCCGGGGGTTCGCCACGACGCTCTCGGTCGTCGAGGAGCTCGGATTCTACGAGACGGCCAACATGTTCTACCGGCGGACCGTGCTCGAGGCGCTCGGCGGCTTCGACGAGGCGTTCCGCTACCCGGCCGGCGAGGACACCGATCTCGGATGGCGGGCGCGGAAGGCCGGATACCGGACGCGTTTCGCGCGCGACGCGCTCGTGTACCACGCCGTGCATCCCAGAGGGCTCGGGCCCTATCTCCGGTCCTTCTGGCGGTTCCGCGACGTGGCGCGCGTGCTGCGACGCCATCCCGAGGTGCGCCGCGGATGGAAGCTCCACCTCTTCTGGGACCTGCGACACGCGTGGATCCTCGTCGGGGCCGCCGGCGCCGTGGCCGCGTGGCTCCTGACGCCCTGGGCCTGGTTCGGGTGCGCCCCCTACGGATGGCTCGTCGTCGGGTTCAGGAGCGAGTCGACGGCGTTGCCCATCCGCATCCTCCGCGTTCCCGCGCGCGTGCTCGCCGACCTCGGCGAGATGGGCACGTTGATCGCCGGCAGCATCCGCCACCGCGCTCTCGTCCTGTGACGGCCGTCACTCGCACGCTGAACGGCGTCCGCCGGTCCCTGGAGACGACGTGGCTCGCATGGAGGATGCGCGTGCGAGCGCTCGCCGCCGGGGCGCACCTCCGCCGGTTCGTCGACGGCACGGCCCGCATCGAACGCGGCCTGCGCCTCCTCGTCGGGACCGGCTCGCGCGTGTCGGTGTACGTGGACTCCGGGACGTGGATCCAGCGCGACGCGTCGCTCGTCATCGAGGGTGGCACCGTCTTCCTGGGGCCCGACACGACGCTGGGACGAGGCGCCTACCTCGAGACGCGCGATGGGGCGGTGCTGCTCGTCGAGGGGATGACCTGCGGGGTGGGCGTGGTCCTCAGGGCGGCGGCGGCGCGGATCGAGGTGGGCCCAGGGGCGAGCCTGGGGGACATGGCGGTCGTGCGCGCCGAACATGGGCGCGACGTCGTGGTGGGCGCCGGCGCGGTCGTCGGAACCAAAGCCGTGCTGCTCCCGGGAACCGTCGTCGCACCCGGCGCCACCGTGCCGCCCAACACGGTGGTGAACGGAGCGTTCCCCGCGCCGGACGAGGCACCTCGGACGCAAACGCGCGGCCCGGAGATCTCCGTGGTGGTCCCGACGAAGGATCGACCGCAGGAGATCAGGGGCCTGCTCCACGCGCTGGCCGCACAGACGCTTCCCGTCGACCGGTTCGAGGTCGTCGTCGTCGAGGACGGCAGCGCCGCCGGCAACGAGCTCGTGGTCGACGAGCTCGAGCGGACACTTCCGTTCCCACTCCGGGTCGTGCACCGGGACACCGCGAGCGGCCCGGCAGCCGCCAGGAACGCGGGGTGGCGAACCGCGTCGTCGTCGCTGATCGCGTTCACCGACGACGATTGCCTGCCCGATCCGGGCTGGCTGGCCGGCCTGATCGCGGCCGGCACCGACGGCGCCGTCGTGCAGGGCAAGACGCTCCCCGATCCCGAGCAGGCCATGTCGCGTGGGTGGCTGCGCTACACCATCAGGGTCGGCCGTCCCTCCTCGCGCGGTGAGACCTGCAACATGGCGTATCCCCGGGATCTCCTCGAGCGGCTCGGCGGCTTCGACGAGGCGTTCCCGTCGCCGTTGGGCGAGGACACGGATCTCGTGTTCCGCGCCAACGATCTCGGCGTGCCCACGACCTTCGCCCCCGGCGCGATCGTGTACCACGAGGTCCGTCGCGTCCGCCTTCGCGATCTCGCCCGGCGTGCGCGACGCATGTCGTCGCTCGTCCTCCTGCTCAGGAAGCATCGCGGGTCCCGCCGCGTGCACCGGCTCGGTTACTTCGTCCGTCCGGCCCACGCGCTCCTCCTGCTCGCGGCCGCGGGGATCGTCGCCGGAGTGATGCTCTCGCCGTGGGCGTTCCTCGCCGCCGCCCCCTACGTGCTGGCACGACGAGCCGAGGAGTTCCTACCCCGGGGGCCGGTCGTCCGGATCCTGCTCTTCCCCGTCCTGTTCCTCGCCGACCTGATGGAGATGGGCGTGCTCATCGCGGCGAGCATCCGTCACCGCCGCCTGCTGCTGTAGCGCTCCACGACGCGCACGTACAGAGCCTCCAGGCGACGTGCGCTCTCGGCGATCGTCGGGACGGAACCGATGTTCGAACGCAATCGATCCACGAGGTCCGGCTCGTCCACCAGGCGGCGGATCGCCGCGCCGAGCTCGCCGGGGCCGTCGAAGAGCACCCCGTCGACACCGTCGTGGATCACCTCCGGGAGCGCGCCGCGCCGCTGCGCCATGACCGGGACCCTCCGCTGCAGGGCCTCGTGCGCCACGAGCGACCACGTCTCGGGCTGCCGACTGGGGATGACGACGACGTCCGCGTCCTCGAGCGGAGGGTCGCCGAGATAGGGACCGGCCCATCGCACGGGCGGCACCGACGCCAGCAGATCGTCGAAGAAGGAGCGCTGGTCGGGAGGGATCGGGCCGTGGAGCGTGAGCGTCGCCCGTTCCGGGCCGAGGTCACGGAACGCGCGCACCACGACGTCGGCGCCCTTCATGAGGGACACCCTTCCCAGGAAGACGAACCGTATCGGGAGCCGGGTCGGAGGCCGCGGCACGACCTCCGTGGGCGGAAGCCCGAGCGGGATGACCTCGATGTCGGACGCATCGAGCCAGAGGCTGGCCCATCGCTCCCGCACGTACTCGCTCGGAGCGATGAAGCGTGGCACGCCCCGAAGCGCGGAGCGGTTCCGCACCGCCCGGGCCACGAACGCGAGGTCGCGAACGTGCACCACTCCCCGGGGGCCGACGGGTCCGCTCGCATCCCGCATCCGGTCGTCGAGTGGCCGGCAGTGCTGGATGCACGCCACCCCGCCTCGGGGTCCGGTCTCGCACTGGTCGAGGTTGCGCCGCACCAGATAGGTCCGCGGACACGCGAACCAGAAATCGTGCAGCGACACCACGTGGGGGATCCTCGTCCGAGCTGGAGCGCGAAGCCATCCGGCCGAGATGTCGACGAGATGCTGCACGTGCACGACGTCGGGACGCCGTTCGCGGAGATAGACGCCGAACCACCGATCGATCGAGCGCTGCGTCCGCAGTCGCTCCGAGAGCGTCGAGGCGGGCGGGCGCCGAACCACGGTGACCGGGAGCCCGCTGCGCTCGTCCCGCCGCGAGCGCACCGCACCGGGAGCGATCTCCGAGGTCACGATCTCGACGTGGTGCCGCTTCGCCAGCTCCGACGAGAGCAGCTCCGTGGAGCGCTCCGTGCCGCCGCGGTGCTCGCCGAGGAAGTTGTGGACGACCTGGACGATCCTCATGCCAGGGCCCGGATGCGGGCCCGGAGCTCGGCCCGGAGCTTCCGGGCCGTCTCCCGTCTGCCGAGCAGGATGGCGACGACGAGCTTCGACCATCGATCCGCCACGACGAACAGCGCGAACGCCCGTGCGTACGTCCGCCCCCGGTGCTTCGCCAGGATGCTGCGCTCGGCCCGGTCGACCTCCACCGCTCGTTCGTCGTCGGCGAACGTCTTCGACCAGTCGAAGCGGTGGGTGATCGACGTCGAGGCCAGGAAGTAGGTCCTCCAGCCCTTCAGCCGGAGCCGGTAGCAGAGGTCGTAGTCGTCGGCGTACATGAAGATGCGCTCGTCGAAGGCGCCGGCCTCCTCCAGCGCCGCCCGCCGCAGCAGGAGGAACGCGCCCATCACCCAGTCGACCGGACGCGTCCGCTCGTGGTCTGCCTCGGTGTACCAGCGCGGCGACCCGGGGCCGAGGACCAGTCGCGCCGGGAGCGAGTTGCGGACCTCGGCCGCGAGGTCCGGGAAGTACGCGCACGAGATCTGCAGCGACCCGTCCTCGTTCCGCAGACGGACGCCGAGCGCGCCGGCGTCCTCGTGCTCCTCCATGAACGCCACGGTGGTGTCGAGGACCCTCGGCCGGTCGGCGACGGTGTCGTTGTTCAGCAGGAGCACGTACTCGCCGCCGGTCTCGGCGATCCCCCGATTGCACGCACGCGGGAATCCGAGGTTCTCGTGGTTCCGGACGAGGCGCACACCCGGAGAGGCCTCGATGGCCTCGATGGACCCGTCGGTCGATGCGTTGTCGACCACGACGATCTCGAGCCTCGGATACGTCAGCTGCTGCAATGACTCGAGGCAGGGCCGGATCACGTCCCGGCCGTTCCAGTTCACGACGACGATCGAGACCTTCGGTTCGGTGCCGGCCCTCACGGCGGCCTCCCTCACGAGGGCGCGACCCGGGCGTAGACGGCCTCCACGGCCGGTCCGACCGTGGTCTGCCAGTCGAACCGCCCCGCGGATCGCCGGCACCGGTCGCGGGTCGCGGGGTCCGCGGCGAGGTCGAGGGCCTCCAGGAGGGCGCGGGCGAGGTCGTCAGCGTCGTCGGGAACGAAACGCCGCCCGATCGACGGCTCGTCGATCACGTCGACGATGCCGCACTCGTCGCTGCCCACGACCGGCGTGCCGCAGGCGAGGCTCTCGACGAGCGTCAACCCGAGCGCCTCGTTGCGCGAGGGCAGGACGGTCACCGACGCCTCGGAGTACGCGGCGGGAAGCTCCTCGATCCCGAGGTGCAGGACGCGCACCCGTTCCCGGATGCCGGCGGGGAGCTCACCCCGGGCTCGGTGCGCCGGCTCCAGGCTGCCGTGGCCGGTCGCCACGATCCGCAGCCCGTCGCGATCGCCGGCCACGCGCCGGAACGCTTCGAGCAGCAAGGCGAAGCCCTTCCGGGGCTCCTCGAGCGCGCCGGCGAACAGGATGGTCGGAGGTCTCGCCCGCTCCGCGGCCGGTCGGAAGAAGCTCGTGTCCACCCCCAGCGGGATCACGACCCCCGCGCGGCCGTACTCCTCCCGGAGGACCTCGGCGACGTGGGTCGAGGGGCAGATCAGCTCGTCCGCGCGCTCGATGAGCAGGTGCCACGCGCGAGCCGAGCTCGGGGTCTGCTCCGTGAACCACCGGTACGGGATCCCCATCAAGGTGGCCACGACGGCGTGGCCGGCGCTTTTCGTGAGGACGGAGGCGAGCCCGGCGCCGTGCGTCAGCGGGTGCACGATGCGCGCATGGCGACGCCACATGGGCCACAGCATGGTCGGAGCGAACGCCACCAGGGGATCCACACCCCGTCCCGTGAGCCAGTTGGACACCCACCGGCCCCGGTATTCGACCCCTCCCCCCTTGTTCGCGTGGCGACCGGGGGCGGTGGTCAGGACCCCGACGTCCAGCCCGCGTCCGCGGAGGTACGCGGCGAGGTCCTCGAGATAGCGCTCCGCCCCCCGGCGGACCTCCGGCAGGGCGAACGGGTGAGCGATCAGGACGTCCACGGGGAGCAAATCTTAGAGACACCCGTCGCCGACCGCCCCCACTACAATGGCTCGCCTTTGGATCTCAGCGACGGCGCACGTACCCTGTGGCAACGGCGCGACCTCGTACTCGCCCTGGCCACGAGCGAGTTCAAGGGCCGCTATCGGAGGCTCGGGCTCGGGGTCCTGTGGGCCGTGCTCAACCCACTCGTGCAGGGGCTGCTGATCGCGGTGGTGCTGCACCACCTGGCGCGGTTCTCGCTCGGGTTCCCCTATGCGCTGTTCGTGCTCGCCGGCATCATGCCGTGGAACTTCTTCGTGAGCGCCCTCACGAGCGGCACCACGTCGATCCTGGACTCGGCCGACATCGTGCAGCGCGTGGCGGTGCCGCGGGCGGCCGTCCCGACGGCCAGCCTGTTGACGAATCTGTTCAACTTCGGCTTCGTCCTCGCCACCCTCGTCGCCATCTGCGCCGCGTTCGCGCCCGGGCGGATGAGCCAGGTGTGGCTCCTTCCCGTCTGCGTGGCCCTGCAGGTGGGGCTGACCTACGGGCTCGTCCTGCTCATCTCGCCGCTCCACGTGCGGTACCGCGACCTCGGTCAGCTCGTGTCGGCGGCGACGCTCGCGTGGTTCTGGGCCACACCGGTGATCTATCCGATCTCGATCCTGCACGGCGTTCCGGCGCTGGAAGCCCTCGTCCGCGCGAACCCCATGACGGGCGTGACGTCGCTGTACCGGACCGCCGTCCTGCACCTTCCCGTCGACCGGTGGGCGCTCGCCGCTTCGATCGCCTGGACCGCGGCCACGCTCGTGGCGGGGTGGATCGTGTTCGCTCGACGCGAGGCCACGGTTGCCGACTTCATCTGAGACCGGGCGGGTCGTGGCCCGCGACGTGGGCAAGCGCTACGTCCTCCTGAAGGACGAGCGCCGGCTGCTCGGGCTCTCCCGCCATGCGTTCCGTTCGAAGGAGTACCTGTGGGCGCTGCGTCACGTGAGCCTCGACCTCGCACCCGGGGAGAGCATCGGGGTGATCGGACCGAACGGGTCGGGGAAGTCGACGCTCCTTCGTGTTGTCGCCGGCGTCACCGCGCCGACCGAGGGCAGCCTCGAGGTCGGCGGACGCGTGGCGTCCCTCATCACGATCGGGGCCGGCTTCCACCCGGAGCTCACCGGGCGGGAGAACATCGTCGTCGGCGGGATCGTCCTCGGCCTTTCGAAGGCGGAGATCGACGCGCGGTTCGACGAGATCGTGGCGTTCTCCGGCCTCGCCACGGCGCTCGACCGCCCCGTGAAGCACTACTCCTCCGGCATGTTCATGCGGCTCGGCTTCTCGGTGGCGATCTACGCGCGACCCGACGTGCTGTTGATCGACGAGGTCCTCGCGGTGGGCGACCACGCGTTCCGCGAGCGTTGCTACGAGCGCGTGCGCGCGCTGCAGACGGAGGGCGTATCGCTCTTCCTCGTGTCCCACTCGATGCCGGTGGTCGAGCTCCTGTGTCCGCGGGCGGTCGTGCTCTCCCGAGGGCTCGTGACGTTCGAAGGCCCGGTCCTGGAGGCCGTGGACCATTACCACGCGCTCCTCGACGCGACCGAGCCCGATCGCGCGGAGACCGAGTTCGAGGTCGACGCCCGCGCCGAGCGGGTCGGAGGTGGCGCGGCGATCGACCGGGTCGCCGTGGTGGGCGACGGTGGGGAGGCGACCGCTTTCGCCTCGGGCGCCCACGCCTCCATCCGCTGCCGCGTCTCGTTCGAGACGGACGTCCACAAGCCGCGGGTCACGGTGGCTGCGATCTTCGGCGGCCAGGCCGTGTACGTGCTGCAGTGCGACGACGTGGGCGGGTCCGTCACGGCCGGCGAAGCGCTCGATCTCACGATCGACCTGGTCCTGCATCTGGGGCCCGGCAGCTACCGGTTCGTCGTGACGGTCCGCGAGGAGGGCGAGGACCTCCTGCTGGCCCGGGCCCGGTCGGCGCCCGTCTACGTGCGGGCGGCCGACGGCGATGCGCTGTGGTGGGGATCCTCCGACCTCCGCGGTTCGGCCAGGGCCGTGCGGGCGAAGGGATGACGTCGTCCCCGGACGTGAGCGTGATCATCCCCGCTCTGAACGCGGAGGGGACCCTCCCTGCTCAGCTCGAGGCGCTCGCGGGGCAGAAGGGAGCCCCGCCGTTCGAGGTCGTGGTGGCGGACAATGGGTCCACCGACCGGACGCGAGAGATCGCCCGGAGCTTCGAGGGCCGGTTCGCCGACCTCCGCGTCGTCGACGCCAGCGCGCGACGGGGGCCGAATCACGCGCGGAACATCGGCGCGCAAGCAGCGTCGGGGGATCTGCTGCTCTACTGCGACGCCGACGACGTCGTGTCGAGCCCTTGGGTATCGGAGATGGTCACGGCACTGGGGAGCTGCGACCTCGTGGGCGGCTCGCTCGACCAGCGGACGCTGAACGAGGTGGTCGAAGATCCCAGGTGGGTCGACGGCTCGGTCCCCCCACCCGGCAGAGATCTCGAATTCCTGCCGTGGGCCGCCAGCTCCTCGTTCGGGATCCGCAAGAACGTCCTCCTCGCCGTGGACGGGTGGGACGAGACGTACCCGTACTTCATGGGCGGAGACGACGTCGAGCTCACGTGGCGATGCCAGCTCGCGGGCTACCGGCTGGGATTCGCAGGTTCGGCCGTCGTCCATTACCGGATCAGGCGCGGGTACCTCCCGCTCAGTCGGCGGGCGTTCCACTACGGGATGGCCGGTCCCCTGCTGTACCGGCGGTTCAGGACCTACGGCGCGCCTCGCCGCTCGCTCCGGATCGCCCTCGCGAGCTGGTGGTGGTCCGCCAGGACCCTGCCGAGGATGCTCGTCACGCCCCCGTTTCGCCCCGTGTGGCTCCGCTGGACGGCGATCTCGGCCGGCCGCGCGTGGGGTTCCCTCCGATTCCGAGCGCTCTACCTGTGAGCCTTCTCGCTTCCGCCCCGCGCGAGCACCGCCTGCCGGCGTGAGCATCGGCGCCTACCTCCCCGGGGCGGCGTCGCTCCTGGCGATCGCCGGCGCCCTCGCATTCGGGGTGACGAGGTGGCGGGCTCGAATGTTTCCCGAGTGGACCGGCGCGCGGGCGCGCCTCGTGGAGGGGATCCTGGGGTTGTCGGCCCTCACGGGGGGCTGCGAGCTCCTCGGCGCCGTCGGGTTGTTCCGGCCGGTGCCCGTGCTCCTCGCGATGGTCGCGATGGGGATCGGGGTGGGGACGGCTGCCGGGCCCCCCACCGGCGAACGCCCCCCGAAGACGGTGGCGAGGTCCTGGCCCTGGGCGGCCACCATCATGGTCGTGGCCCTCGCGCCGCTCGCGGGACGCTGGCTGAACCAGATCTCCATCTCGTTCCATCGCGGCGTCCTCGACATCGACTCGCTCACGTACCACCTCCCGTACCCCGCGAACTTCGTGCAGGACGGCTC
Organism: Actinomycetota bacterium; assembly: GCA_046263085.1. Lineage (GTDB taxonomy): Bacteria > Actinomycetota > UBA4738 > UBA4738 > JACQTL01 > JBHELK01. The sequence continues at coordinate 31,346 of JBHELK010000063.1, read as the reverse complement.
GCTCACCCGGATCCACCTCTTCTTGACGGGCGGTCCCACGGCGTACCACCCAGCGAACGCGGAGATCCTCCACGCGCTGGGGATGCTCTTCCTCCGCCGAGACACGCTCTCCCTCGCCGCGAACGTCGGGTGGCTCGCGATGTTCCTTCTGGCCGCCTGGTGCTTCGGTCAGCGATACCGGGCCGGGCACCTTGCCGTGGTCTCGAGCGCCGTCCTTCTCGGCGCACCGATCATGACCATCACACAGGCCGGGACGGGGCAGAACGATCTCTCCGCCGCAGTGCTGTTCCTCGCTACGTGCGCAATCCTCGCGCAGGGCGAGGGGAGCGTCGCGGCGGTGGGCGTGGCCGGGCTCAGCGCTGGCCTTGCCCTCGGCACCAAGCTCACGACCACGGTTCCGCTTCTCGTGCTGACGATCGGCCTGGTCTGGATCTCGCCTCGGCTGGGCCTGCTGAGACGCCGGATGGCGCTGTGGTGGGTCCTTCCCATCGTCGCCATGAGCGCCTTCTGGTACATCCGCAACTGGATCGCGGTGGGCTCCCCTATCCCCGAGCTCGACCTCCGCGTCGGGGACGTGGGCTTCCCTCACGTCCACATGGGCTTGATCGACCGATTCGGCTTCTCCGTCGCCCATTACGCGTTCGATCGGTCGGCCTGGCGAACGTGGTTCCTTCCCGGGCTGAAGATGGCCTTCGGTCCCACCTGGCCGGTGGTGCTGCTCCTGGCCGGAGCCGGGCTCGTGCTGTCGCTCCGCCCCGGACGGCGATCGTTGGACCGGGTCCTCGGCGTCACGGGGATCGTGTCGGCGGTGGCCTACGTGTTCACGCCGACGACGGCCTTCGGCGCCGCAGGCCACCCGCTCCTGTTCTTCTCGAACCTTCGATACCTGTGGCCGGCCCTCCTGCTCGGCCTGGTTCTGCTCGCGGTTGATCCGCTCGTCGCTCGACACGTTGGTTGGGCGCTCCCCCTCGGAGCGGCGATCGTCGCCCTGATCGGTCTCGCTCCGGAGCATCCGCCGTCCGCGGGGTGGACCACGATCGGCCTGACCGTGATGAGCGCGGTCGTTCTCTCCGCGGTCCTCCCGCTCCTCCTGTCGCGACACTCGCGGCCGTCGGCCCGCCGTGCATCACTCGCCACGGCCGTTCTCGCGCTGGGCATCATCGCGATCGGGTACCCCATCCAGGAGGCGTACCTCGCCAACCGGTATGCCGATCGAACCACTGGATACGAGCGCCTGCTCGCCTGGGGAGCGGACGTCCACGGCGCCAGGATCGCTGTGAGCGGGACACAGCTGTATCCCTTCTACGGGGAGGACCTGTCGAATCGCGTGGTCGCCCTGGGGCATCACGGCCCGGACCACGCGTTCACGCTCATCTCCACGTGCAGCGAGTTCCGTCGTGCGGTCAACCGAGGGCGGTTCGATTACGTGGTGACCACGGCCACCTTCCGCCGGGGCCGACAGCAGGCCGCGATCGGATGGACCCGCGACGATCCGGCGACGACAGAGGTGCTCGCGGCATCGCCCGCGTACGTGTTCCGTATCGACGGGCGCCTGGATCCGGGTTCCTGTTCGTGAAGATCACCGCCGCGATCGTCTCCTACAACACGAGCCGGCTCCTGGGCGAATGTCTCGAGTCCCTGACCGGCGACGGCGGGCTCGACGTCTGGGTCGTGGACAACGCGTCCTCGGACGGCAGCGCAGACCTCGTCCGAACAGGGTTCCCACGCGCCAAGCTGGTGGCGAGCCCCGAGAACGTCGGGTACGGGCGCGCGGTCAACCTCGTCGCGCAGCGGGCTCGCGATTGGGATTGGCTGGTGATCGCGAACGCGGACACTGCGCCCGAACCGGGGTCGATCGACGCCCTGCTCGCCGCCGCGAGCGCGGATCCGGAGGCGGGCGTGCTCGCGCCGCGGCTCATCCGCCCCGACGGTTCCACGCAACACTCCCTCCACCAGTTCTGGTCGCCGTCGTTCGCGTTGGCGTTCAACCTGGGGTGGTACCGCGTCAGCGACCGGTGGGCCGACCGCAACTGCATCGAGGGCCGTTGGGATCCGAACCGGCCGCGTCGAGCCCCGTGGGCGGTGGGCGCGTTCCTGCTGGTGCGCCGCCGCGCCTGGGAGGCCGTGGGCGGCTTCGACCCGGACCGGTGGCTCTACGCGGAGGACGTCGACCTCGCGTGGCGGATGCGCGAGGCCGGGTGGTGGACCCGCTACGTCCCGGAGGCGCGGGTGCGGCACGAGGGGTCGGCGGCCACGCAGCCGCTGTGGGGCGAGGCCGTGACCGAGCGCTGGATGGCCGCCTCCTACGACTGGATGCTGCGTCGGCGCGGGGTTGCCCGAACCCGGTCGGTCGCCGCGATCAACGTGCTCGGCGCGCTGGCCCGGTGGCACGGATCCAGACGACCCGAGCGCCTCGTCTTCCGGCGGTGGGCGGCGCTGCACGCGATCGGCCTGCGCTCGCGGGATGGGATCCGGTCGCGGATGCCGAAGCCCCCCTCCTGAAGCGAGGGACGCGGGCGAACAAAGCTGGAGCGGGCGCGATCAGGACGAGGGCCGCGCCCGGATGGCCAGCTGGGGGTCGCCCAACCGCGCCGTTCGCAAGGCCGTCCGGCCCGCGCGAGAGCGCAGCTGCGAGAACGAGAGCGGGGGCACCGGCTGGCCGGGCCCCCGCGGGAACGTCACGCGCCGCGGCGTCCCGAGCACCTCGAACCCAGCGCTCCGGACCATCCGAACGAGCCCGGCGGCGTTGGCGCGCCACCACCAGGGACGCCCAATGCCGTCGAGCGTCGCGAGAGGCAGCCGCGGATGCATCGCGGTCAGCACGGGATCGATGGTGTCCACCACCGTCACCTCGCCCGAGCAGACCTCGCGAACCCGTTCGAGCCCCAGCACGGGATCGCGCAGATGAAGGAGGAGGCTGCCCAGGTACACGAAGTCGAACCTCCCCGTCTGGTCCGGATCCAGGTCGTACACGGACAGGTCGCGGCGCTCCACCTCACGCCCGAGCGCCTGCATCACGATCGCGAATCCCTCGCCGGACCCGAGGCGTTCCCCGATGGCCGCCACGACCTCATCGTCGGAGCCGGCCGGCCAGTCCCATCTCCTCGGATCGAGGACATCGATCGCGACCACCTCCTCTGCGCCTCGCCGGAGCATCTCGATCGACCAGAAGCCGTCGAAGGTGCCGACGTCCAGGCACCGTCGCCCCGTGAGGGACCGGGGAAGCACGAGCGGCGCGACAGATCGCAGGTCGAAGAACCCCCGGGTCTCCACGCCGGGCGCGAGCTCGATCGTGTGGTACCAGCTCCGCGCCGCAACCCGGGCGCGGAGCTCGTCGACGTCCGCTCCGGGGTCCACGCACGGACCCTACCGCCCTGTGGTGCGGGTATGACCGCCTCCACGATACTGACGCCGTGAGCACCGGGATCGCCTCGCGCCTCCTTCACAAGCTGCGATGGGTGCCACACGACGTCCACTACGGACCGGGCCGACTCCTGATGTCGGAGCTGCGCAAGGCATGGGTGCGCCTGCTTCACCCCGGTGCGACCATCCGGTTCGGCGCGGGCACCTACGTCGGTCCGGGCTTCAGGCTTCACATCCCTCACGGGGGCACGTTCACCACGGGCGAGCGCGTCCAGTTCCGCTACGGGTTCCGGGCAGAGATCACGGGTGAGGGCCGGATCGTGTTCGGCGACGGATGCATCTGCACCTACGACGTGCTCATGCAGTGCTCGACCTCCATCGAGATCGGTGACCGATGTGTCTTCGGCCAGTCGACGATCGTCGTCGACGGCCAGCATCGCTTCCGGGACACCACGAAGCCGATGGTCGAGCAGGGATTCGACTTCGAGCCGGTGAGCATCGGCGATGACGTCCTCATCACCTCCAAGTGTTCGGTGATGGCATCCGTGGGGCAGCGCACCCTGGTCGGCGCGAACGCCGTCGTGACCAGACCGGCGCCGCCGTACTGCGTCATGGCCGGCGTGCCGGCTCGCGTCATCGACTACTACGGCCCGCCCGGGGGCGAGCCCGAGGGATTCACGTCACGGAAGGACTCGAAGGAGGAGTAGCGATCGCGCCGGATGCTCCGGCCTCGGCGCTCGATCCAGCTTCGTCCCACGCACCCAGAAACGCCGGCGCAAGCTGCTGCGCGAACCACAGCTCCGCGTGATCCCACACCAGAGGCCCGAGCTTCGGGACCCGCCGCGGCACGAACCGCGCCAGGCGAGCCGCTCGGCCCCTGAGTCGCGGGGCCGCCGCGGCGCGCTCGAAGATGGGCAGGAAGTAGGGCTGCATGTCCGCGTGCTTCGAGACGAACTGGCGCTCGGCCCGGGCGACGAGACGCATCCGCAGCCGCCATCCGTCGAGCGTGGGAGGATGCAGGTGCTCGACCTCGGCGCGAGGGTCGTAGCCGAGGCGCAACCCGAGCTCGTTCAGCCGGTAGGCGAGATCCATCTCCTCGTAGCCGAACCGGAAGCGCTCGTCGAAACCCCCCGCGGGCCCGAGGAGCTCCTTCTTGACGGATGCGTTCGCGGCGACGAAGTGCCACCAGGCGGCCCTCGCACCATCGATCGTCCCGAAGTCGAACTGCATCCCCTCGTCCAGCCACCGCATGAACGGGGTCGTCTTCAGCTCGCGCGCCCACCGTACGTGACCGACGAGCGCGTCGCGGGGATCCGGGTGCGCCTCGTGATACGCGAGATGCCTCGAGAGGAGATCGGGGGCGGGCAGCATGTCCGCGCCGAGGAACAGGACGACCTCGTGTCGCGCCTCGGGCCAGACCCGGTTGCGCGCTGCGGAGACCCCGGGCGAGGTCGCCTGCACCGCGCGCGTCGCGAACGGCCGGCCGCCGGCGACCGCACAGATGGATGCGACGTCTCGCTCCGCCGCGTCGATCCCGATCAGCACCTCGAAGGCGTCCGTTCCGACGTCCTGACGGGCCAGCCGCTCGAGGACGCGGCCCAGCGTCGGGGCTCGACCGAGGGCGGGGATGACGATGCTCAGCATGGCGCTCGAGGCTAGCACCGGCTCCGCCCGGACCGGCCTGAAGCCCCTACAGGTAGCCGAGGAGGCGGAGGCGGTCCTCGATCTCCGCCAACTCGTGGTCCGGCACCTCGGGCGGAGGCGCGATCTTCGTGTCGAGGCGGGCCTCGGTGGCGACGACGGCGGGGTGGGAGACCGCGGCGCGCAGCCTCTCCACCGACGCCCCGTCCAGCCGCCCCGCGTCGGTCGGCCGACCCTCCAGCGGATCCGCCTCGAGGTCGTAGAACTCCTCCGTGTCTCCTCGCCGGAGGAGCTTGAGCGTCCCGTCGACGGCGGCCGTCATCGGGGTCGTCAGCCGCTCGACCGCGGGCTCGTCGAGGTCCCACAGGGCGATGGCCCGATCGGTTCGGGGATCGCCGCGGGGCGGCGCAGGCGGGTCGAACTGCGCGACCGGAATCCGCGGCGTGTCCGCGACGTCGTAGGGGTGGTTCGCGACTTCCGCGATCTCCGCGAGGCGGCGCGGCACCTCGGCGAGGCTCCGGACGTCTCGCAGACGCTCCGAGCCCGGGCCGGCCGTCACGAATGGAACCTCGATGAGCCGTTCGTCGAGGGAGAAGCCGTGCCCGATGAGGCCGCCCTCGCCGAAGTTCTCACCGTGGTCGGACGAGAGGATGACGAGTGTCTCGTCGAGCAGCGTCGCTGCCGCCAGCTGCTCGAGGACACGGCCCAGCCAGTCGTCCATGTACCGGACGGCCCCCCGATACCCGGCCCGCATGCGCTCGATCGCCCCGGTGGGAGGGACCGTTCCGGTGATGCAGGCCCGCCAGAACTCGTCGAGTGTCAACAGGACCCGAGCCTCGCGCGCCGCTCGGATCCGGTCCTGGAGCGAGAGCTCGGTGTGCGATCTCGGGGGGAGGTAGGGGGAGTGGCACTCGACGAGGTTCACGAACCAGAAGAAGGGCCCGGCGGGCGGCTTCGAGATCCAGGCTCGGAGTCGGGCGCCGGCCTCCCGCGCGCCGTCGTCCCCACGCGCGAGGGCCGCCTCGGCCATCCACCGGCCCCGAGCGATGCGCGTCTCGGACACGGCCTGCACCCTCCGGGCCTTCAGCCTGTCGACGAACCGTTCGAACCCCACCGCGAAGCCGCCACGGCGCGACACCCAGCCGTTGGCGCTGATGGCTCCCGTGCGGTAGCCGGAGCGTCGCAGAACCTCCGCGATCAACCGTTCCCGGAGCGCCGCGACGATCGGTTCGGCGTTCCCCGGCGTGAGCCCGGCCTGTCTCGCGAACCCCAGGCCGCGGGGCATGCCGCCGGCGAACATCGAGACGTGCGCCGGGACCGTCCAGCACGCTGTGGACCGCACGCCGGCGACCGCGCCGCCGCGGCGCGCCAGATCCGCCACCACCGGGCTCGACCCGGCCGAGGCCCCATATGGCTCGAACGCGTCGGCGCGCGCCGTGTCGAACACGATCCACAGGATGTTGGGGCGCATGCGAGCCCCAATCTAGACCCCGGTCCCGGTCGGTCGCGGCCGCCGCCGGCGCGTTAGGAGCTCGGGCGGACGCGGAACCCCACGGTGGGCGCTCCGTCTGCCGCGCTCCCCGTGACGAGCAGGTTCTCCATGCGACGGCGCCGGGATCCCTTCCCCGGGACCCACGGGCTCGTGCCGAAGGGCGTCACGAAGGGCCGGGTCCGGCGGAGCACCTCGAAGCCGGCCGAGCGCAGGATCCGCGCGAGGCCCGCCGCGTTGAGCACCCACCACTGCATCTCGAGGCCCATGCCCCGGAAGCGCGCGGCGGGAACGCGTGGTGCGAGGGTCTGCAGCGCGGGGTCGATCGGTTCGACCACGATCAGGTCGCCGGAGGTGACGGTGTGGAGACGCTCCAGGGCGAGCGCGGGATCCCGCAGGTGCAGCAGCAACGCGCCGACGAACACCACGTCGAACGAGCCGAGCTCCGCCCCATCCAGCTCGTAGACCGAACGATCGATCCGCCGCACCGACGACCCGAGCGCCGCGCGCGCCGTCTCGAAGCCCGGCCCGCGCGACGAGCGGACCTCCCGGATGAGCGCCGGGCCCGTCTCGCGGACGTCGGACGGCCAGTCCATCCGGGTGGGGTCCTCGAGGTCGAGCGCGATCACCTCCGACGCCCCGCGCCGCTCCATCTCGAAGGCCCAGAAGCCGTCGAAGGTGCCGACGTCGAGGCACCGCCTCCCACGGAGGCTCGCCGGCCACGGGACCCTCTCGACGATCGGACGACAGTCGTAGAAGCCCGGCGTGAGCCGCCCCGAGCCGAGGTCGATCGTGTGGTACCAGGCGATCTCGTCGGTGGCCATCAGAGCACCGGGGTCCTGCTCGCCGCAGATCCCACCGCGAGCGCCACGGTGGCCAAGGCGTCGAGCCCGGCCAGAGCGGGCAGATCTCTCACACGCTGCGCGCGCGTGCCGTGCGCCGAGCGGAACCGCTGCAGGAGGTAGGGGGCGACGGCGGCCGCGAGCGCGCGTCTCCTGCGGCTCGCGATGATGGCGATCACCGCGAGATAGAACCACGGGCGTTCGTCCCCGATGAAGACGCTCGACCGGAGCAGCGTGCCGCGGAGCTCCGGCACCGCCCGCACGAGCGACGGGAACGCGCCGAGGAGCCACGTACGACGCACGGCGTCGCGGACCGAGGGCGGGAACACGTGGTGGTGCACGAGCGCACCTGGCGCCGCCACGGCCCGGCAGCCGGAGCGGACGGCGCGCCACGCGAGGTCGGTGTCCTCGCCGAATCCGTACTCGAGCTGCGCGCGCGTCCTCGGCAGGCGGATCCTGCGAGCGAAGCCGGCATCGAACCCACCGAGCGCGCGGAACGCCTCGGCCCGGATGAAGAGGTTGCACGTGTCGTACAACCCGGTCGCGAACCCGCCCTCCACCGTGCGATCCAGCGGTCCGCGCGGGAGGTCCGGATCGGCCCGCGTCTCCCCGTGCGCGAGGTCGGCGTGGGCCATCGCCCGCACGCCCGCCTCGATCCACCCCGCCGCCGGACGGCAGTCGCTGTCGGTGAAGGCAAGGACGTCGCCGGCGGCGTCCGCGGCGCCCCGGTTCCTCGCGGCCACGGCGCCCCCGTCGGGGTGGTCGATCACGCGGACCGTCATCGAGCTGCTCTCTGCGAACGATCGCGCCGCATCGCCCGACCCGTCCGTCGATCGGTTGTCCACCACGATCGCCTCGAATCGCTCCGCCCGGTACGTCTGCCCCTCGAGGGCCTCCAACAGGCGCACCAGGAGCTCCGCGCGGTCGCGCACGGGGATCACCACGGAGACGAACGGGCCACTCACGACCGCTCCACGACCGAGCGCAGGTGCTCCTCGTCTGCCCCGTTCACCTCGCGCTCCGAGTAGCGCGCGGCAGTGCGGAGGCCCTCCTCCGCCAGACGCGACGCCAGAGCCGGATCGGACGCGAGCTGCCACATCCGCTTCGCGCAGGCCTCGGCGTCACCCGGCGGAAAGGTCAGGGCGTTCGACTCCGTCACGATCTCCTTCGCCCCTCCGGTCGGGGAGACGATGACCGGCCGCCCGCACGCCATCGCCTCGACGATGGTCAACCCGAAGGGCTCCTCCCAGGTCGCCGAGTGGATGACCGCGTCGTGCCGGGCGTAGGCCGCCGGCATGTCCTCCCGCCGGATCGCCCCCTCCACGACCACCCTGCCGCCGAGCCCAAGCCGCCGGGCGGCGGCCTCGACCTCGCGAGCGTGGCCCCGCTCCGATGGCCCGACGAGCGTGAGTGTCGCGTCGGCGATCCCGGCGTCTCCGAGGTGTGCCAGCGCCTCGACGGCCACGGTCGGGCCCTTGCGCGGCTCGATCCTCCCCACGTGGAGGAAGCGCCGGACTGGGCCGGGGGCCGGAGGGGTGGGAGCGAACCGCTCGAGGTCCACACCCGGCGGGATCACCGGCCCCTCGGCCGTGATGCCGGCCCGCACCACCCGCTCGCGGGTCCAGGCGCTGTTGTAGCTCGCAGCGGCCCGGCGAAGATCCGGAGGATCCCGTGGCAGCCGCGCGATCCCCGAGAGGAGCCATCCGACGGGGGCCCGCCATCCCCGAACCCAGCGCAGCCACGGATCAGGCCGCAGGTCGTACAGCGGCCACAGGTCGTGGACGGCCAGGGCGATCGGCACACCGATGGCCGCACACCGGGACAGCAGGGACTTCGAGAGCGCGGACATCTGCCAGCACCACACCAGGTCGGGGCGGTGCTCGGCGACGGCGCGCTCGAGCACCCCAAGGTCCTGCCGTGTCGCGCCCACAGCCCCGACGAGCCCGGGCCGGCGCCACTCCCCCGCCTCCCAGAACAGATGGAGCTCCCGCACCGCGTCGTCACCGCCGGAGACGCCGGGGTTCCGGAACGACGACGTGAGCACCCGAACCTCGTGGCCGCGCTCCCGCAGCCCGCGAACCGCCGACTCGCAGGCCACCTCATACCCTCCGAGATGATGCGGGGGGTAGAACGACGTCAGGACGAGGACGCGCATCCGACCCGGGCGGGCTCGTTCCGGGCGACCCGGCCCGCCGGGACCGCCCCGCCCGTCACCAGCCCCCCGTGCCCCGCATGACGACCACCGCGGTCTTCAGCAGGATCTGGACGTCGAGCCATACCGACCAGTTGGCCACGTACAGCAGGTCGTATCGGATCTTGTGCTCCGCGGGCGTGTCGTAGCTGCCGAGCACCTGCGCCAGCCCCGTGATCCCCGGGCGCATCGCGTGGCGGTCGCCGTAGCCGGGGACCGCCTCCTCGAAGGACGCCGCGAGCTCGAGGCGCTCCGGCCTCGGCCCCACCAGGCTCATGTCGCCCCGGAGCACGTTCCACAGCTGCGGCAGCTCGTCGAGACGGTGCCGTCGCAGGTACCGCCCGAGCTTGGTGACGCGTGGGTCGTCGAGATCGGCAAGTACCGCCCGTCCCTCCTCGGCTGGGTCGCGCATCGTGCGGAACTTGAGGATCGTGAAGTGGCGCCCCCGGCGACCGGTCCGGTGCTGGCGGTGCAGGACCGGGCCCGGGCCCGACAGTCGGACGGCGAGGGCGATGGCCCCGACGGCCACGAGAGCGAACGGCGAGAGCAGGACGACGAACGAGAGATCCAGCAGCCGCTTCGAGGCGCGCCGCGCGAGCGGCAGGGACTGCACGCGCAGCTCGTGCCACGGCAGGCCGCCCAGCTCGTGCAGCGACGACAGGCCGAGCAGCGCCCCCGGCCCGCCCGCGAGCATGAAGATGCGGATCCCGGAGCGGCGGGCGGCGAACAGCAGCCTGGTCGGCGTCTTCCACAGCTGATCGGGACCCGGGAGCAGCACGAGATCGCACGGGGGCGGACCGCCCTGCTCGAGACGCCGCAGGAGCTGTTCCGGCTCCAGCGTGCCCTGCACGTCGACCGATGCGGTCGGACGTTCGACGAAGTGCTCCACGATCGGCTCCCCGGTGGTCCGGTCGCCGAGCACGAGGGCGCGCCGGGCCGGGGCACGTGAGAGGCGGTGCCTCAGGCGCACCACCTCGCTCAGATAGGTGAGGATGAGGATCAGCGGGAAGCCCAGCAGCGCCACCGACCGGGGGAAGGCCACGGCCCCGAGGGCGTACGTGGCGGCGAAGGTGCCGATGGCCGCGATGAGCGTGGCCCGGCTGACCACGCGCAGGCACTCCGTATAGGTGTCGTATGGCTCGCGCTCGTACACCAGGTGATAGGCGAACACCCCGACGAACACGAGCGTCGCGGCGGGCCCAACCTTCCAGTACGAGGTGATGTTCCGCGAGGCGAACCCACCGAGCAGCAGCGTGCCCAGCAGCGCCCCGTTGACGATCGCGACGTGCTGCGCCACGAGCAGGACCACCGGCACCCGTCGCCTGCGCTCGGCTCGTGCCTCCTGCGCGACGGCGTTGCTCGCGCGCTCGGTCTCGATCGCTTTCATCCCCGCCCCGATGTCAGTGGTCGCCGGGAGGATAGTCGACCCTTCGGAGCGCCCGGGCCACCGCCCGCGGCGAGAGTGCGGGCAGGCCGTGGCGAAGGATGCCGGCCGCGAACCCGGCGCCCCACGACACGTGCATGATCGCGAAGGCCGCCGGGAGCACGGGGAGCGTGTGCAGGCCCCTGCGCCGGGCGGCGACCGCGGAGGCCGTGAGGTTCGCCGCCGCGTACGAAACCGGGACGATCGACGCGAGCCGCGGCGCCACCCGTCGCAGGGCCGCCGAGGCCCCGAGCCCGAGCACCAGTCCCGGGGCGGCGAGCTGGCGCAGCCGCAGGGAGTCTGGGTGCAGGACGAGCGTTCTGACCCGTGCCCGCCCGTACCGGAAGTACTGTTTCGCCAGGGCCGGAAGCGACGGCCGCACCGTGTATTCCGAACGGATCGTGGGCGACAGCAGGATCCGGCCGCCCGATCGTCTGAGCCGGTAGTTCAGCTCGTCGTCCTCGTTCGGCGCGGCCTCGGGATCGAAGCCGGCAAGCTCCTCGAGCGTGCGCTTCTCCCACGCTCCGAGGTACACCGTGTCGACCCACGCCTCCTCCTCCGAGTACCGGAACCTCGCATCCCCCGCCCCGAACCGCGAGCTCATGGCCGCCGCGATGGCCTCCCCGACCGGGCCGCGGCCGACGGCGCGCTGGGGGCCGCCCACGTTCGCCGCGCCGCTCGACCGAAGGAGCCGGACGCACTCGGACACGTAGTCCGGCGAGTAGGTCGAGTGCGCGTCCATACGAACGACGACGGAGCCGGTGGCGGCATTCAACGCAACGTTCAGGCCCTGGGCCTGCGTCCGGCCGGGGTTGTCGAGGAGCACGACCGAGGGGTACCTCTCGGCCATCTCCCGCACCACATCGCGGGAGCGGTCCGTGCTCCGCCCGTCCACCACGAGAACCTCCAGGAGGTCCGGCGGGTAGGCGGACGCCAGGACGGACTCGAGGCACCGTCCGATGAACCCCTCCTCGTTGCGCATGGGCACGATCACGCTGACCCGGGGGGGATCGGGCTCCGCCATCAGCTTCCCCGTGTCGCCAGGCGCAGGACCTCTCGGTACGGGCCGGTGTCCCTGCCGCGGGCCCCGGCCGCCAGGGTCCGCGCACCGAAGGACGCCGCCATCGCAGCGCGCAGGACGGCCCGCTTCGCCGGTGAGCCGTGCACCTCGTAGAAGTGGAGCAGTCCCGCGTAGTGCCACACGACGGAGCGCGGCAGCGGCACGTGCGCGCTCTGCCCGCCGGCATGCTCGACGCGACATCCCGGGAACACGAACGTCGCGAGCCCCAGGCGGGTAGCTCGAAGACACCACTCCATGTCCTCGTGATAGACGTAGAACCCCTCGTCGAATGCCCCCACCCGCTCCCAGGCTTCCCGGCGGATGAACCAGCACGCGCCCGCCGGATAGTCGACCCGCAGGCCGTCGCCCACCGGAGGGGGAAACGTCGTCGTCGACCGCGCGGGGAGCCGGTCCGAACGCACCACGCCCATCCGACCGAGGACCGAGAGGGCCCCCGAGAGCCGGGCGAGCTCCTTGCCGACGGTGGGCCACCGGTACACCGTCCTCACCGGGACGCCGCGGACGTCGGTGAACAGCGGCGAGAACGACGCCACCTCCGGGTGCCGGTCGACGGCCTCGAGGAACGTGAACAGATCTGGGCCGACGAACGCGTCGGGGTTGAGGAACAGCAGCCAGTCCGATGTCGCGCCCTCGACGCCCCGGTTCGCGGCTGCGATGTACCCGAGGTTCGTGTCCTGCCGCAGCACCCTCGTCTCGGGCCAGGCCTCGAGGGCCCGGTCCACCGTGGCGTCCGTCGAGGCGTTGTCGACCACCGTCGCCGAACACGACACGTCGGACGCATCGGCCGCGGCACGGAGGCGACGGAGGCATTCGCCGATCACATGTTCGGACTCGAACGTCACGACGTTCACGGCAACGGACGGCGCCCCGCTCATCCGTTCCCCTCGACGCGCGGCTCGCGGGTGCGCCGCATCAGCCGGACCACCGGGTCGAGGTCGACGTGCAGGGTCGCCGCCGTGACGCCGGCCATCGCGGCCGCGCGCGTGGGGATCCTCGATCCACCCCGGGCGAGCCTGCGGAACGTCCTCGACGCGTCGCGCCACTCGCCGGAGCCCATCCGGGCCAGTGCGTCCGCGAGCGTCTCCCGCTCGATGACCGCTCGCCACCGCTCCTCGGTTTCCGTGGCGTCTCCGCGCACGACCTGGGGGTGCTCGCGGAGGAACGCCACGGCGTGCTCGTACGAGGCTCGGGCGATGAGCTCGCGACGGAACGTGGTGAGCGCTCCGTCGTGGATGCGCCACGAGCCGAGCACCCGCTCGTGGTACGCGAACGGTCCCTCGAGCGAGAGCCGGAGGAAGGTCGGGAAGTCGACGAGCCCCACCTGGCCGAGCGCTCGGATCCCGCCGGCCCGCTCCAACGCCGAGCGCCGCACCACCGTGGCGCACGGGAACGTGATCGTGCGATACGCCAGCCCCGCCATGAGCCACGCGGCGACGCCGGGCGGGTCGTTGGCCAGCGCCTGCCGCGGGAGATGACGGGCCAGGTTCACGCGCCTGATGGGCCGGTCACGCTCGTCGATCCAGTCGTAGTCCCCGAAGCTGAGCGCCACCTCGGGACGCGTGAAGTCCTCGACCTGCAATGCCAGCTTGTCCGGCGGCCAGGTGTCGTCGCTGTCCAGGAGCGTCACCAGGTCCCCCCGGGCCTCGCCGAGAGCCCGGCGATAGGTAGCCTCGAATCCCGCGCCCCCCAGGTGGTCCTGGCGAAGGACCCGGATCCGTTCGTCCCGGCCGGCTTCCCGCTCCAGGGCGTCGACGGTGCCGTCGGTCGAGCCGTCGTCCACGACGACGGCCTCCCACCGGGGATAGGTCTGCCCGGCCAGGGTCCGAACGAGGCCCGGGACGTAGCGCTCTCTGTTGTAGATGGGGATCAGGACCGAGACGAGCGGGCCGGAGGCGGTTCCATCGGGCATGTCGAGGCGGAGTGTAGGAAACGAAGGGTGCCGCTGATCAGCCCGATGATGGACCTCGGCCGGAGACGGGAGAGCCCAGGGCATCCACCAGCGCCAGGTACGGGCCCGCGGAGATCCCGCCGGTGTCGCCCGGGGCCGGGCGGAACGCCGGATCGACCGAACCCCGATCTCGCTCGATCTTCGCCAGCGCCCCCGCGACCAGACGGGTCGCGTGACGAAGGACGCGGCCTTCGAACGAGAGTTGCTGCAGGCCGAACAGAACCCCCATGGCAACCACGGCCGCGATGCCGATGCGCCACGGCCGTCGCGTGAGTGCAACACCCCGGGCGGCCTCCACGAACAGCAGGATGAGCAGGATGGACGTGACGTACGTGTACCGGCTCGTCTGCGGATCGGCCACGTGGGACCGGGTGACTGCGGTGGCGAGCCAGAACACCACCAGGGTCGCGGCGATCGCGGTCAGCCGCGGGGACACGCGGCGGTCGGCGAGGAGCTTCCTCCCGAGCAGCACGACGGCAACCACGCCGATCCCCACGCCGAAGGCCGGCCGGACCCCGATGACCCCGCCGAACGCGGCGGCGGCCTCGTGGCCCACATAGCTCGGCAGGTGTGCCAGCAGCGTCCCGGGCGGCGGGATCGGTCCCGCCCCGGACACAACGTCGCCCGGCGTGGCGCCGGGGATGCGCACCGCCACGTCGACAAGTGGGTTGGTCCCCTTCACGGTGAGCGCCCACGCGCCCCACAGGGCCATCGGAACCGCGATCACCCACAACCGCCGCCACTGTGTCCACGCCAGCTCCACGGCCAGGCCGGCAGCAACCGGGATCCCCACGCCGGAGCTCGCGAGCGCAACCGCGACGGCGAGACCCGCGCCGGAGTCTCCCCTCAGATCTCGACGATCGAGGAGCAGGAGCGCCACGACGAACATGAGCAGCGGGATCCCGAAGAAGAACGCGTTCATCGGCCAGAGCAGCACCTCCCACCCCCTTCCGAGGAACAGCACCAGCACGGCTGCCGCGAGGGCGGCCAGAGGCGGAACCCGCCGTCTTGCGTAGGCGAAGACGGCCCCGGCGATGGCCACGT
Organism: Actinomycetota bacterium; assembly: GCA_046263085.1. Taxonomy (GTDB): domain Bacteria; phylum Actinomycetota; class UBA4738; order UBA4738; family JACQTL01; genus JBHELK01. Next base: position 16,324 of record JBHELK010000063.1, on the reverse strand, counting down.
GGACGACGAGGCCCGCCGCCCGAAACGCCGAGTACGGAGCGTCGCCCACGGTGGCGAACAGTGATCTGTAGACGAGGACCGGCATCGCCGCCAGATGTCCGTTGTACTGCGTGAGGAACGCATCCAGCCCATCGAGACGGCGGTACAGGACGATCTGCCACTCGTCGGCGATGAACGTCCGCTCCCCCCGGCCGTAGAACATGATGACGACCGCCGCCACCATCCCCAACGCGACGAACACACCGATGTCCCAGACCCGCCGATCGGAGCCTGCCGGTTGCGGATCCGCGGTCCTCGGGGTCGTCCCGAGCGCCGGACCCTCGGTCACGAGACGCGCCGGCCGATGGAGGGGATCTTGTCGATCGCCTCCTGCTCCGCCTCGAACCCGGGGGCGTCGAAGACGGAGCCCGTCACGCCGACGATCCGCTCCGCCTGCTCCAGGAGCTTCATCCACTCGATGTTGGAGTACCGGGGGTGATCGAAGTCGGTGAGCCCGGCGTGCTCGATGCGCCCCACCATGTCCGCGGTCGACTCCTCGATCGTGACCTGGGGGCGGACGTCGAGGACGGTCGCGAGCTTCTCCCCCGACACCCGGTAGCTGCGCACACCCTGGTACCGGTAGTCGGCCTCGATCGCGGCCTCGATCCCGGCCTCCCGGAGCCCGGTCCGGACGCGGAGCGCCACCTCGGAGATCCGGAAGTTGCGGGCGACCACGTTGAAGATCTCGCCGCGCACGACGTCGGCCGGAGCCTGCAGGCTCGCCACGTATGCGCGGGCGGCGTCCCGGACGTCGACGAGCGGGCGCCACATCTCGCCGCCGGCGAAGATCGTCATCCTGCCCCGGGACAGCGCTGACTTCACCATCGTGTTCACGACGAGGTCGTAGCGCATCCGGGGGGAGAAGCCGTACACCGTGCCCTTCCGCAGCACCACCGGACAGAACTCGGCGTCGGCCAGGTCCAGGACGGCCTGCTCGGCGAGGAACTTGGAGTGGGAGTACGCGGCCTTGGGCGCCACGGGCGCGTCCTCCTCGAACACGAGGTCCCTGCGCTCGTCGCCCAGCCCGACGTCGTAGATGGAGCAGGAGGAAGCCAGGATCATCCGAGGCACGCCGGCCTGCCTGCACAGCCTGGCGAGGCGCTCGGCGGCCAGGTAGTTCATCTCGTAGTTGGCACGGGGGTTGAACTCGGCGGTCGGGTCGTTCGAGAGGCCGCCCAGATTGATCACGGCCCCGACCCCCTCGAGCATCGAGGCGTCCATGGTCCGCACGTCTGCCACCACGAGCTCGATCCGGTCGGCGACGTCGGCGAGCCCATGGTCCCCGAAGAACATGCGGTCGACGACCTTCACGGCGTAGCCCTGGGCCAGCAGCTCGGGGAGGAGCACCGCGCCGACGTAGCCGGCGCCGCCCACCACCAGGACCCTCTGCTCCATCACGACTCCCTCGCTGAAGAACGGCGATCGCAGGACCGAAAGTGTAGGGGGAGAGCAGGTCCTCGAGGGGACCGGGGCGGCCCGCCCGTGTCCCGGCGCCCGGAACGCGCGCTGTGGTCCGACCGGCTGACCCCCGATCGGCCCTCGAGAGCCGGCTCCGTGCACACTTGTCGAGAAAATCGCGCAACCTTCCGGCGTTCGGCTCGTTTGCTACTGATGAAAGTTGTATGTTTTGCCGCAACTCGGGTATGTGGAACGTGCTCCATGACCCCTGACAAGGCAAGCAGAAAGGAGTCGACGACGTGAAGATTGGCCGAAAGATCAGGACAGGCGCAGTGTCGCTGCTCGTTGTCTCGGCAGTGGCCGGGCTCGTCTGGGCCGGAATCGGCTCGGCCGGCGCGCACATCGTGCCGTCCTACCTCACGCTCAACGCGTCGCCGCAGACCACCAAGGCCAAGCACACGGTCCTGTTCTTCGGCCGGCTCCGCACTCCCGGGCACCCGAAGTGCGGGCACTTCTCGAACATCGGCCTCTACCGCGTGGGCCACAAGCGGCGGCTCGTGACGCTCACCACCGGCAAGCGCGGGTACTACGAGACCCGCCGCCACGTCCACACCAGCGGCAACTTCTACACCAAGTTCAACGGCCGCACCGTGAAGCCGGGGAGCCCTGGCTACGGGTATTACGGCTACGGCAGCACCCCGACCGACGGGTGCTCCCCCACGACGTCGAATCGGGTCCACGTGACCGTGAAGCACAAGCACCACTGACCCGATCGAAGGAGCTCGACGAGACCCCCGGGGCAACCCGGGGGTCTTTCGTTTCCTACCCCCTCCGAGCGCGACGCAGCGCCACGACCAGGCCGGCGGCGGCCAGGATCGACAGCGCGGAACCGATCCCCTGGACCGCCACGCGGGGACGCCACAGCGTCCGGGGCGAGGAGGGATCCGGGAAGGCGGCCACCGCTCCCACCTCGCAAACGGCAGCGTGGTCGCCGAGCCGCCATCCGTCCAGACACGATCGATCCGTCCCCATGAACGGCGCTCCCACCGGTTCGAGCCGCTCCCACCACGGCAGGAAGGAGACGTCGACCCCGGGGCCGGCCGAGGTGTCGGTCGCCGGCCACGCCTGCAGGACCGAGCTCGCCAGTCGCTGGCTCGCGTCATCGGTGAGCAGATCCCCCACCGACCCGGCGGACGTTGGGGCGCGGCCGAGCGGATACACCGACCCCCGCCACGCACGGTTCTCGTAGAGCGTGAACGTCCGACCCCGGAGCACCGGGCGGAGGTCCACCTGGTCGGCGAGGAAGGCGTACCGGCGGAAGTCCGCCTCGTGCGCCAGCCCGACGTAGCGGATCCCGAGCGGCGCCACGAGGTGACCGAACCGGGTGACGGCCTCGCGATGCTCGATGAGGTCGGCCACGTACCGGGTCCGCGGGTCCGCGGGCGGGGTCACGCCGTGGACGATGAGCTGCGGATCCTGCGACTCGAGCACGGGCACGGAGAACGCGTACCGGGCCAGGTCCACGACCGTGCGATCGTCGGCGAAGCTCACCGGCTCGTACTGGTTCCAGGGGAGCGACAGCATCGTTCCCGGTCTTGCCGCCATGATCGTGTCCGCCCGCCGCCAGTCCGCCGGGAACGCCGAGGGGTGAACCGTCCCGCCCAGGCCCCAGAACAGCAGCCGGGTCGCCGCGATCGGCAGCAGCACCAGCAACGGCACGGTCACGTCCCGCCACCGCGGCCTGGTTCGCAGTACCCATTCGGCCCCCACCGCCGCGAACACGCCGTAGGCGAGGGCCAGCACCCCGATCCACTTCTGCGGCTCCCGGAAGATGCCGTACCCCGGCAGATGCGCGAACAGGAACCGGGTGAGCCAGGCGGTCGGTGCGAAGGAGATCCCCATCCCGAGCATCAGCGACACGGCGGCCGCGGCCCCGAGCGCGAGCGCCGGCTTCCGCCAGGCTCGCGACCGGACGGCCACGGCGAACCCGGCCGCCACGAGCGTCAGGAGCGGCACGAACGTGGCCAGGAAGAGCGCGGGATCGACCGACAGCGGCGTGCGGAACTCCACGCGCCAGAAGCCGTGCAGGACGAGCTCGTGCGGGAGGATCCCGAGCGATGCCGGCCGCGGGGCGTACGCGAGCAGGTCACCGGAGCCCGGGGCGCTCGCCTCGTTCGTCAGCGCGGTGGGCAGGATCCAGTAGAGGTTGATCGCGACCACCGCCGCGACGCCGCCGACGGCTCCGAGCAGCCGGCGAGGCCATCTCCCGGGTGCAACCGCCACGGCGGCCAGGAACAGCAGGAGCGCCATCCCGCCGGCGTGCAGATCGATGAGCGAGATCCCGGCCACCCAGGCCGCCGAGACGATCACCCTCCGGCCGGCGGCGTCCCGGACGAGACGGAGGAACGCCGGCAGCGCCCACGGGAGCGCGGCGTAGCCGGCGGCCACGAGGAGCTGACCGGCGAGAACGCGGTCGAAGACGTAGGGATTGACCGCGAAGAGCGTTCCGCCGGCCACCGCGGCGACCGGAGAGAGCCCGAGCTCGCGGCGGGCGAAGCGGAACAGACCGAACCCGCCGCCAGCCACCACGGCGAGGACCAGGAGCTTGCTGGGGATCTGCGGGGAGATCGACCCGATGAGCCGCAGGATCGATCCGATCGGGGCTCCCACCGCCGAGACCAGGCCCTCGCTCGGGAGCGGGAAGAACGACGGCCACGGCAGATGCGGGCCGGCCGGGGTGTCGAGGAGCAGGACGTAGCCGCCCCCCAGGAGCGGTCCCAGCGTCACCAGGCCGAGGAGCAGGAACCAGGCCGGCGGGGCCCACCGTGCCGGATCCGGCACCGCGAGCGGACGCCGGCGGTTAGGCCGGCGATCGGAGGTCCTCACGGCCCGGGGCTCAACGCTCGCCCGCCCGTCCGAATGCGTTCACGCGATCGGCGACGGCACGAACGTCATCCACCTTCATCGCGGCATGAACCGGGATCGACAGCACCTCTCGGCATGCTCGCTCGGCGTGGGGGAAGGCGCCCGGCGCGTGCGGCCATGCCGGCTGCTGATGAACGGCTCGTGGGTAATAGACCCGCGCCTCGATGCCGGCGTCGTGTAGGTCCTCGGCGAGCGCGTCACGCCGCCCGCCCCTCACCCGGAGGGTGTACTGGTGATAGTTCGACTCGTACGGCCCCTCGTTCGACGGCGGCGTGACGACGTGCGATCCGTCGATCAACCGGTCGTACGCGCGCGCGTTCCGCTGCCGGCGGCGCGTGATGGCATCGAGCTTCCGCAGCTGCGCGCGCAGGATGGCGCCTTGCAGGTCCGTCATCCGGTAGTTCGAGGAGACCTCCTGATGACGGTACTGCCGCTGCGACCCCTGGCTCCGGAGCGATCGCAGTCTGCGTGCGACCCGAGCCTCCTGCACCACCACCGCGCCCCCCTCGCCGGCCGTGATGTTCTTGCTGCCGTAGAACGAGTAGCACCCCACGCCGAACGCGCCGGCGCTCGTCCCCCCGAAGCGAGCGCCGATGGCCTGGCAGGCATCCTCCACGATCGCGGTCCCCGCCCGGCGGGCGACGCGGCGAAGAGCGGCCATGTCGCACGGGCGACCGTACAGGTGCACCGGCATGATCGCTGCGGTGCGGGGCGTGATGGCCGCGGCCACGGCGTCGGGGTCCACGTTGTACGTCTCGGGATCGATGTCGGCGAGCACCGGCGTCGCGCCGCACCGGAGGATGCTCGAGACGGAGGCGAAGAACGTCAGAGGCGAGGTGACGACCTCGTCACCGGGACCGATGCCGAGTGCCAGCAGGGCCAGCTCGAGGGCGGTCGTCCCGTTGGTGACCGCTACGGCGTCCCGGGCGCCGACCCTCTCCGCCAGCTCCCGCTCGAACGCCTCGACCTCCGGTCCCTGCGCCAGGCGACCCGACCGGAGGACCCGGCGAACGGCGGCCTCTTCCCGGGCCCCGATCTCCGGCGCGGCGATCCGGATCATGCGGACGGTGCCCAGCCACAGTCCGGGCTCCGCGGGACGGCCGGGCGGGCGCAGAAGCAGACCTCGCCGACGACGACCGCCGGCACGCCCAGCGCCAGCCCGTGCGAGGGGACGTCGTGCACGACCACGGCCCCCGCGCCGACCAGTGCCCATGGACCGACCTCCGCGCCGACGACGACGGCGCCGGCGCCGATCGACGCCCCCTCCCCGATCCGGTTCGGCCGGATCGTCCAGTCGTCCGGGGACTTCAGCTCGCCGCTCGGCGTGACGGCTCGAGGATGCCGGTCGTTCGCCAGCACCGCGCGGGGCCCGACGAATACCCCGTCGCCGATCACCGTTCCCCGGTACAGCTGCGCGCCGTTCTGGATCTTGCACCTCGCGCCGACCACGACGCCCTCGTCGACGAACACGTCCTTGCCGAGCAGTGTCTGCGATCCGATGGACGCGCCGGTCCGCACGTGCACGTGGTGCCAGACGGCCACGTCATCCCCGAGCACGACCCCCGGCTCGACCTCCGCCGTGGGGTGCACGCGTGCCGGACTCATGCCCGCAGGCCCACGCCGCGCGCCGCCTGCGTGGCCTCGATGGCGAGGGCCAGGGCCTTGGTCGCGGTGCGGGCGTCGGTGATGGGCGTCGATCCGGCCCTGAGACACGCCAGGAAGTGCGCGAGCTCCTCGCGGAGCGGTTCACGCCGGGTCACGGGGACGGTGACGGCCCGCGACTCGGTGGACACGGCGAAGAAGTCCCACGGCATCCCACGGATCATCTCGGGCGCGGACTGATAGAGCCGCACCGACTGGTCGATGTAGTCGGCTTCCGCGTACCCCCTCGTCCCGGTGATCGCGAGCCTCCTGATCTTGATCGGTGTGATCCAGTTGGCCTGCACGAAGGCGGTCGTGGCGCCGTACCGAACGACGATGTCCATGTGATCCTCGAGCTGGTTGGGACCGATGGCGCTGCCCGCGGCGAAGAGCAGGCGCCCGTCCTCTCCGAGCACGTAGGCCAGCACGTCGAGGTCGTGGATCGCGAGATCCAGTGCGACGTTCGCGTGCGGGATGGCCGGCCTCGCCACGCCCACGCGGCGAGCGGACGCGTGGACGACCTCGCCGAGACGCCCGGCGTTCACCAGATCCTTCATGGCCTGCACCGCCGGATTGAACCGCTCGACGTTGCCGACCATGAGGATCACGCCGGCCTCCTCGGCGGCGCGGGCCAGCTCGGCAGCCTGCTCCACCGTCGCGGCGATCGGCTTCTCCACGAGGACGTGCTTGCCGGTCCGGAGCAGCGCCTCCGTGACCTCGTAGTGCATCCCGGTGGGCAAGGCGTTGACGACGGCGTCGGGATCGAGCTCGAGCACGCCCTGCCACTCGGCCACGACGGGGACGTCCGCGTGTTCCTCTGCCGAGGCGCGGGCCTCGGGGGACGCGTCGCACGCCCCGACGAGCGCGACGTCCTCCATCGTGGAGAGCAGGCGGAGATGCTGCCGCCCCATCACGCCGAGGCCCAGCACGGCCACTCGCGGTGTCACGAGGGGTCGAACCTGGCCGGGAACCGAGCGCCACCCTCGATCCAGTCCTTCATCACGTTCACGGCACGTTCGCACGCGTGGCCGTCGCCGTACGGGTTGGTGAAGTCACGCTCCTCTGACGTGAGGCTCCGAGCGATGGCGCCGGCGATGTCCGAGCCGGGTGGCGCGAGCACGTTGACTCCCTGGGCGATCGTCTCCACCCACTCGGTGGTGGTTCGAACCGTGACGCAGGGGACCTCCATCCAGAGCGCTTCCTTCTGCAGGCCTCCCGAGTCCGTGACGCAGACATCGGCCCGTGACAGCACACCGAGGAGCTCCTCGTACAGCATCGGGTCCACGAGGTCGACGCCGGGCCACTCGCCCTGCACGGTGCCCCGGGTGCGGGGGTGCACCGGAAACGTCCACCGGACGCCGGTGCGATCCGATGCCTCTGCGAGCTGGTCGAGGATCGAGCCGAGCGTCTTCGGGTCGTCGACGTTCGCCGGCCGGTGCAGCGTGAGGAGCCCCGCCGGCTCCTCCGATCCCGGCTTCCGCTCGGGCTGCCGGGTGACGAACTCGTCGTACAGCGGATCACCGATCACCTCGACCCGGCCCATGACGTCCTCCCGCTCGAGGTTGGCGCGGCCGACCTCCGAGACGGCGAGGAGCAACGCGGCCATGTGATCGATCGAGCGGCGGTTGATCTCCTCCGGCATGGACATGTCATAGCTGCGACAGCCCGCCTCGATGTGCACGAGGGGAACCACCACCCGGGCCGCCGCCACCGCGCCCGCGAGCGAGGAGTTGGTGTCGCCGAAGACGGCGAGGGCGTCGGGACGTTCCTCCTGCAGGGCGCGTCCGATGCCGTCGACGAGGACCCCGGTCTGATGGACGGGGTGCCCCGGCCCGACGTGGACGTCGTGCGTCACCGGAGGGGCGCCGAGCTCCTCCAGGAACCCCGACATCATGTTCCAGTCGTAGTGCTGCCCGCTGTTGATCAGGGTGAGGTCGACTTCCGGATCCCGTTGCAACAGCGAGAGCAACCGCGCAGAGCGGATCACCTCGGGGCGTGTTCCGATCAGATACGCGACGTGGATGGTTGCCTCCCGGGTGTGGACGAAGGGCGCTTCATCCTAGCGCGTGCGCCCGAGGATCCCCTTTGCGTAGCATCATGGGGACCCCCGAGGAGCATCGTCCTTGAAGACCGACCCCAGGAAAGCGCTCATCCTCGCGCCCGCGACCAGGTGGGGCAGTTGGGCGTGGTTGGAGCGAGTCATCGATGCCTCCCCCCCGGATGTCTCCTGGATCGTGGTCGCCTACGGCCGGCCGGCACGGCGGATGGACCGCGTTCGGTTCGTGACCCTGCCCGCCGTCGACTACGCGCGGCTCGGCCTGAAGATGTCGCAGCGCTGGCTGTGGCCGCTGAACCTCGTCTTCTACCTTCCGCTGCTTCCCATCGCGTGGTTCCAGGCGGTTCGGCACCGGCCGGCCACGTTGATCGGCAACGGCCTCGCCCCGACGGTTGCCCTCAGCCCACTCCGGGCGCTCGGCTTCCGTCTGGTGCTCGCGTATCACGGCTACGTGGGCCCGGCTCCCGCGCCCGTGCTGGGCCTGCTGAAGTCGATGCTGGCCGCATGTCAGGCCGCCTTCGTCAACTCCAGGACGTCGCTCGACGACCTCTCGAGACTCCTGCCCCGCAACAGGATCCTCATGGTCGAGCACTGGGCCGACGACGTGTTCTTCCAGACCTCGCTCGAGAAGCCGGCCCGAACACCGCCCGTCGTGCTGTGCGTCGGACGCCTGTACGCGGAGAAGTTCGGTCAATGCGTTCGGGTGTGCACGGACCTGGCGAAGCGTGGATACATCGAGTTCGTGGCTGTGGGGGAGGGACCGCTGGCCGCCGAGATCGCCGCGACGCCCAACTGCCGTCATCACACTTACATCGAGGACCGCCGGGAGCTCGCCGCGCTGTACGAGGAGGCCGCCGTGGTCTGGGCGCCGGCGGACGTCACCTATCTGAGCATCCCGGGCGTGGAGGCACTCGCGGCGGGCTGCCCCGTGATCGTCACCGACATCCCGGCGGTTGAGATCAAGGCGCAGCGCGGTGTGCGGATCCCTCGCGATCTCGTGCCGGCCGGCATCGGGCTGGTCGTGGACGGCGACGACGACCGGGAGGCCGAGTCGGCGGTCGAGACGCTCGTGACCGCGGCGCAGGACGAAGCCGTTCGCCGCGCATGCCGCGAACACGCGTCGCGTCACCACAGCTCGGCGAACCTCCGCCGGCTGGTGACGGCCATGCTCCGGCTCTAAAACTCACCCGTCGACACGTTCGGTGCCGCCGCGGTGGTTCCCCGATCGCTGGGGGCGACGTCGCACGATGAGCAGCCCCACGAAGAGCAGGACGGTGGCGCCCAGCGCCATGCCCGAGAACGCCAGCAGGATGGGGAAGCGTCGCTCGACGGAGTTCCGCACCGTCACGGCATCCCGAGGATCCGAGAACCGGTACCCGATGAGGCCGGGGGCGACGTTCACGAGCTCGCCGGAGGTCGCCTCCCACTTCTGGTCGAAGGGAGCGTTGAGCACGACGATGTCGCCGGTCTGGAGGGACTCCGTCTCGATCTCGATGCGACCGGGCGAAGTCACGCGATACCCGAGGTCGTCGATGTCGCTTGCGGGCATGTCGTAGATCGAGCGGCCCGAGTAGCCGTGGACGGCGAACACCCGGGACGGCCTCCAGCCGAGCACCTCGTAGACCCTCAGGTGGGGCGTGTCCATGACGAGGCGGATCCCGGCGGTCCGCTGCAGCAGGCGGTCGACCTCGTGGACGGCCAGACCCTGCCACCCCGCCTGGCCGGAGAGGTACGAGCGGTCGGCGTCCTCGTGAACCACGATGAAGCGCGTGTCGAGGAACCGCAGGGCCGCGAGCCCGCGGCTCCCGCCGTGGACGGCCCGGACCGCGAGACGGTCCAGGTAGGGCGCAGAGGCATCCCCCACAAGCAACGGCTTGTTCGTGAGCAGCTTCAGGGGATCCACGCCCAGGAAGCCCTCGCTGCCGCCGTGCCACCGTAGCGTGATCACGGCGGACGGGCCCCGGGGGACGGGCAGCACCTCGAAGTCGCCGGACCGCCCGCTCAGGAAGTCCCCGACCCGCGTGTAGTCCGAAGGCACGTCGATACGCTTGGACGGGATCACGCCCGAGCGGTCGTACAGGGAACCGGCCCACATCGGCAGGGCGAGCAGGAGGGCGACGATCAGGCCGAGCCCGAAGCCCACGGCTTTCGACATCGCGCCGGCATCGGGCGCCTTGATCCTCGCCCTCGTCACCGCCATCGCGAAGCTCAACCCGGCCGCGACCAGTGGGGCGTAGGCCAGCGCCGCGTACTCGCCGAAGCGCTGGTAGACGCTGCGGAACGCGGAGAACAGCCCGGTCCGTGTCATTGCCCAGGTCTTCACGAAGCCGAATGGCGGGTTCGGTCCGGTCATGAGCACGCACGCCACCACCAGCAGCAACCCGAAGAAGACGAGGTATCGAGAGGTATCGTCCATGCGCGGCTTGGCCGGGGCCGATTCGCCGCATGCGGCGCACACCCGTCGTCGGCGGAGGCTCCAGTCGAAGGGCTGGCGCGACCCACAGCTGCGACACATACGGTCCGAGGTGAACCACTGCAGCAGCGAGAACGCCAGGCCGAGGAAGGCGAGCAACGGCAGCGCGAATCCGGCGAGCGCTCCCCACCCGCTCGTGTAGGTGCTGGCCCACGGGAAGTAGGGACTCCCCTGATAGCTGGACGTGAGGCCCCAGTAGCCGGACAGCCGAAGCGCGTGGGTGAACGTCGTCGAGTTCAGGGCGAACAGCTCGGTCGAGCGCCCTGCCGACAGCCCCCTCGTCGTCTCGACGCCCGTGTACTGCGTGAGTGGCAGGATCCAGAACAGGTTGAAGACCAGCCAGGCGCCGACGATGGCCCCAGCCGTCGTCCCGATCATCAACCGGCGACGGCCGCCGGTCGCCCGTCGCAGCTCCACGACGGCGATGCCCCCAAGCAGAACGACGTCGGTGACCGCGACCGGTGTCGTGATGTAGGCCGGCGTGAGGGTCAGTGTCCAGATCGCAGCCGCGCCGAGCCCCCATAGCGGTGATGCCCGCCGCAGGGCGCCGACCCAGGCCAACATCACCACCGGGAGCAGGCTGTAGTGGAAGACCAGGTTGGAGAGGGGCGTCCACATGGCGATGAGCGAGAAGAGGTTGAACATGAAGAAGAGCGCCCCGCCGAGACAGGCGAACGGCGCGAGGCGCGGCAGGAAGCGCCGGAGGAACGCGTACATCGCGCAGCCCGAGATCGCGAGGAGGCCGAACGTCCCGAGGTGCTGGACGACCGCGGCGCTGTACGGGATGTGGGCCTTCCCCCACAGCCACAGGATGAGCGCCACCGGATACGCGTAGGGCAGTTTGCGTGCGTCCGGCGAGCCGAGGGTCGCGTCCGTCACGTGGAAGTACTGGCCGACCGTTCGCAGGCTCAGGGGCATGTTCGTGTCGGCCCCCCACAGGAGCTGGTGGCCCCGGTACCAGCTCAGGAGCGTCGCGGCCGCCGCGAGGACGATGACGACGTAGGGCACGGCCGCTGCGGCGCGGGACCTTTCGGCTCCCTGACCCTCACCCTCGCCCACACTCGACGCCGAGCGCAGCAGTTGGTCCAGGCCTCGTCGAAGCGCATCCTTCGCGGACCTCAAAGCGTCCTTGCCCGTGAGGAAGCCCAGGAGCTCCGCCCCCTTCAACGCGGCGATGCCCGCCGCGAGAGCGGGATGGCGAAGGAACCCACGCCATCCCCGCAGCAGCGCCGGCCGGATCGGGCTCATGTGCGAGCCGGCCAGCTCCTTGTACTTCCGCCGGTAGCGTCGCAGCGAGGGGGCGTAGTACCGGAACTTCCGGTACGTGTCGATCAGCCTCATCCGCCCGTCGAGATGGGTGATGGGCTCGCCGATGCTCCCGACCTTCACTCCCGCCGCCCTGCATCGCTGCGCGATGTCCCAGTCCTCGCCGGCAACGAGGTCCTCGTCGTAGCCCCCGAGATCGAGGAAGACCCTGGTCGAGAAGAACCGAGGAGCCTCCATCTCGGAGCGGCCGACGTAGAGCTGCTTCTCGAACGCGCGCGATCTCGCCAGCCACCCCACGCCCGTCGCGAGCTGGGGGATCGTGGCCGCATCGGATCCCGCCCGCCCGGCCTCGAGACACGCTTCCACGACCCGGGGGCCGCAGATCATGTCCGCGTCGAGGAACAGGAGCCACTCCGTATCGGCCTCCCGAGCCCCCACGTTGCGCTGGCGCGATCGCTCGTCGCCCGAGACGATGACGCGGCAGCCCAGCGCCTTGGCGATGCGGACCGTCTCGTCCGTGCTGTGGTTGTCCACGACGATGATCTCGGGGACCTGCGTCTGCTCGAGGAGAGCGAGCAGGCATCGGGCGATGGTCGCGGCGGAGTCGCGCGTGGTGACGACGACCGTAACCGAGGACGCCATGCCGTTTCCTGTCAGGCGCGGGCCCTGGTGCCCCGAGGATCAGACAACCAGGCTCTCTTTGACCCCCGCCGGCCGGTCCGCGGCCTCGATCACCAGCTCGAGCCACTCACGCGCCGTGCGGTCCCAGGAGTAGCCCTCGCTCCAGCTGAGGGCGTTCTGCCGGATGCGCTGGTAGTGCCCCTCGTCGCGGAGCAGCGCGACGGCGGCCTCGGCCAGGGCGGCGGGATCCGGCGCCGACAGCGATCCCGTCCTCCCGTCGACGATCGAGTCGCGCAGACCGGGGACGTCGTAGGCCACGGCGGGCGTGCCGACGGAGTTCGCTTCGATGACGACCAGCCCCCACCCCTCGCGGACGGAGGGCACGAGGAGGCAGTGTGCCCCCGCCATGCGCCGGTACAGCTCCTCGCGGGGCAGGAATCCGAGCATCGTCGCCCCCTCCGGGAGCCGCTTGCGAAGGGTCGCTTCCATCGGCCCCTGCCCCACCACCAGGAGCTGGGCGTCGGGGAGCTCCTCACGGATGCGGCGGAAGGCCTCCACAGCGTGGTCCGGCCGCTTGTTCGGGGTGAGCCGACCCACGAAGAGGAACGTCGGCACCTGCTCCTTGCTCATGTCGGCGAGCGGCGGTGGGTCGTCGCGGCCGTTCTGGATGACGGTCACGTCGCCGAGACCGATCTCCAGGAGGTCGTGGCGCGTCGACTCCGACACGGTGACCACCGGCGTCTCCCGGTAGAGGCGGAGCAGCCGCGGCTCGATGCGGCGGCCCACCAGGGCCAGGGCCCTCGGGACCTCCGCATCCCACACGTCGACGGCGAGCTGGTGGATCAGCGCGATGATCGGCGGGAGCTTCTTGCGGTGCAAGGGAGTCAGGAAGGGGATCGTGTTGATCTCGTCGATGATGACGTCCACGTCCGGGGCCTTCGACAGCGTGCGCTGCACGAGCAGGTGGAACGATCCGTTGCGCAGCCGCCCCGTCCGCCGGATGCGCACGCCGTCGACCACCTCGAGTGGCGGCGAGCCGGAGAACCGGGAAGTGAGCAACGTGACCTCGTGGCCCGACTGCACCCAGCGCTTGGCGATCTCGTGCGTGACGACCTCGGCTCCGCCCGCGTCGGGGTTGCGGATGTCGCGCCAGTTGATGAACAGCACGCGGAGCTTGCCGGAGGCTGCGGCGCGCGCGGCGCCCGGGGTTCTGGTGGCGAGCGTCTGCCCCAGCTGGGCGACGTCGTCGAGCTGGTGCTCCACCCGGCCGTACGTCCCGAGGATGTAGCGCCGATAGAAGATGGCGAGTGTGTCGAGGATGATGTGCCATACCGACGCCACGTTCACCTGGCTCGAGAACCGGTAGTCGAGCCGGATCGGGGCCTCGAACACCCGCTTGTACCCCAGGCTGCGGGCAACCACGAGGAGCTCGAGGTCGAACGCGTAGCGCTTCTCGAGCATCTTCGGGAGGACCTCGGCGAGCACGTCGCGGCGGATCAGCTTGAGCCCCGTCTGCGTGTCGCGCACGTTGACCCGGAACAGGATCCTGGCCATCTTGTGGTACGTCCAGCTGAGGACCCGGCGGAGCGCCGGGTAGCTGACCTCGGACATCGGATGGCGCTTCGACCCGAGAACGATCTCCGGGTTGTAGAGGTCCATGAGCGTGACGAGCGGGCGGATGGTCTCGGGGGCGATGTCGCCGTCGGCGTCCATGAACGCCACGTAGCGCCCGCGCGCCTGCGACAGCCCGACCCGCAGCGCGGTGCCCTTCCCCCCGCGTTGTGAGCGGTCGATGACCCGGACGTCCTCGCCCGCGATGCGCCTCGCGACCTCCACGGTTTCGTCGGTGCTGCCGTCGGAGACGACCAGGATCTCGTAGGAGCAGGAGGGCTCGAGCTCGCGGCGCAAGCCGGTGACGACGTCGGCGAGCGCGTGGCCGGCGTTGTGGCACGGCAGCACGACGGTGAGATCGTACTCGGGCTCCCCCGCCGCCCACAGGAGCCGGTCCCCGGCCTCTTCGCCGAGGATGCTCTCGAGCGGCGAGCGCCAGCGGGTGACCGACCTCGCCGCCAGATACATCATCCCCGCGGCGAAGGCGCTCACGACGAGGACGATCTGCGCGATCTCCTCGGCGTTGCCGTGGAACAGGACGATGCCCGCGGCCTCCATGACGATCGCCGTGAACACGATCCGGTGCGCCCGCGTGGCCGCCGCGACGTGGAAGTACACGAGGAGGTTCACCACGGCCAGGAGGGCCATCGCCGCGGAGAGCGTCGGCACGACTGAGCCGGCCGCGCGGTACCGCCCCCCGAACGCGATGGCCACGAGCTGACCGCGAAGGAGGAACATGAGGGGCAGCGCCAGCCCCACGAGCACGAGCACACCGACGAGCGACAGGCGCAGCTGGCGTCTCGCCTCCTCGCCCCGGCCGTGGGTCTCGGCGAACTTGGGGAGGGCGACGAGCGCGATCGCGCCAGGCAGGAACAGCATGGCCCGGGCCAGGATCCCGGCGCTCGAGTACAGGCCGGCCGCCTTCGCACCGAGGTAATGCCGCGCCAGCAGCACGTCGATCTCCGCGAGGATCCAGAACCCACCGAGGCTCGCCATGGCGAGACCGAGATCGCCCCGCAGGGCCCCCAGTCGCCAGGCCTGGGCGCGCACGAACCGTGGCGTGAACCCGAGGAGGTACAGGGCGTAGGCCAAGCCGATCGCCTGGGAAGCGACCGTGGCGAGGATCGCCCCGGGCACGCCTGCCCCGGCCCACACGAGCCCGATGCCGAGCGCGAGGCGGGTCACCACGGTGGCCACTGCCACCGCCGAGAGAGCGCCGAAGCGGAGCTGGCCCTGGAGCATCCCCTGCGGGAGGCTGCTCAGGAGGGCGAACAGGGCGTAGGGCGCGAGCAGCGCGGCGGGACCGATGCCGGTGTGGAGGAAAGCCGCCAGCAGAGGGCTCGCCATCAGGAGCACCACGAGCAGCAGGAGACCCACGAGCGTGAGCGTCTTCAGCGTGCCGGCCATGAGCTCGCGGATCTCGCCATCGCGTCCCTCGGAGCGCAGGACCGCGGTGCGCTTGGCGACGACCGTCTGCAGGATGCCCACGGGCACCGAGAGCACCAGCACCACCGCGAGCAGGGCGGCCAGGCTGCCGTACCGGGCCGGACCGAGGAGGCGGCTGACCGCGACGTGGAAGATGTAGTTGGAGGCGTTGAGGAGGCTGAGCGCGGAGAAGAGGGGGACGACGCCGCGGAGGAAGACGCGGACCTCGGAGGGCAGGAAGCTCAGGATCGAACGCCTCGAGGCTTTCGAGGTCATGTTTCCATTGTCCTCGCCCAAGTCGTCTCCATCCCGAACGCACGCCACAACCCACCTCGCGGGGGGACTCGAGGCGGGCCAGCAACCCTAGCCTTCCCGCAAGCTAACAGTACAAACGTAGCGGAAGTGGGCAGGTTGCTCGGGACCTTTCGGCACCGAGTTCCGCCCGGGCGGTTACGGGTTCGTGACGTGGACCGCGGAGGAGATATCCGCGCTGCAGGCACGGTTGTGCTTCTTGTAGCCCGTGGTGAGCTGGACCTCCTCGATCTGGGCGTAGTACCGCCCGGTCGAGGGCACGACCACCGGACCCCAGTGGTTCCCGCTCCCGGTGTTGGACGAGCCGATCAGCGTGTCCGGGCCGGGCACCCGCTGGAACACCTGGACCTCGCGGTTGTGCCGGCACACCCGGCGGGCCGACAGGACCTTTCCCGCCACCGCCAGCTGCTTCGGGTTCATCACCTGGTGGATGCTGACCGTGCTCGGGTAGGTCTTGGCGCTCGCCGGTGATCCGAGGCCCGCGAACACGAGCGCCGCGGCGGCCAAGGCGAGCACCGCGGCCGTCAGGATGGCGGATCTCCTCATCGCGTGCTCCT
>JBHELK010000062.1:0-47788 GCA_046263085.1 Actinomycetota bacterium | reverse complement strand
TCCCTGCCGTCGACCACGGCATGCCAGTTCGGATCGAACGTATCGTGCACGACGACGAGGGCCGGTCCCCGAACGCCCGTCACGACGACGCGAGCCTCCTGCGGGGAGACCCAGGTGAACGACGCCGAGCCCCGGTTGGTCGTTCCCCGCGACCCGCCTGCCTCCACGATGGCATCCGCCCCCGGATCGAACGCGTCGCTCCTGATGAACGCGAGGGCCCCGGCGCCATCCCGGGCCGACCGCCAGCTGCGCGCCAACTCCGCTCGCGGGGTCCTCGTGATGCGGAAGAGGGTCCATCGGCCCTCGGCGACCACCGGTTGGGCGTCCATCAGGTCCGGCGGGTCGTTCGTCGGTGCGACGATCCATCGAACGGCGAGGAGTCGGAGCGCGAGCGGGACGGGATGCTCGAGGAAGGATGCGTTGTACTTGATCCGGCGGGGGTCGACGGCGCGCATGAACACCCAGTACCGGAGCTCCTGGGTCGCGTTGTAGCCCTGCGCCTCCTCGATGTGGAAGATCATCGATCGCTGGGTCGCCATGAGGGGCCAGGAGCCCCCGGCCTGGTGGACGTGCAGGCCGCGCACGTCCCATCCCCGCGGATCGATGCTCACGACCCGGCCGCGGTCCTCGCGCCGGATGGTCCGCGCGATCGGTCCCGGACGCAGGTACTCGCCGACGTGAACGTCGGGACGCCGCAGCGGGTAGAGCGGCTCCAGACGCTGCTGCCGTTGCTCCGTCTCCGGTGGCGGAGGTCCCGCGGACGCCTGTCCGGCCAGCCCGCCCGCCACGAGCTCGCCGGCGAGGGCCACGGGGACGAGCACGGCCAGCGCCGGACGGCGGGCTGCCGCGACCAGGACGACCGCCGCGACCCCGACCCCCACCGCGAACAGTCTGAGGTCGCCGAGATCCGCGTTGAACGCCAGCGGCAGCACCCCCCACACCGCGATCGCGGGCGCCACGAGCAGAGCCCGTTCCCGCCACGACCGGGTCTCGCGCCATGCGTCGACGCCGAGGGCCACGAGGACGGCGATCGCGATCGGCAGCCCGAAGGCGAACCGCGCGGGCTCCCGGAGGTAGAACCCGGCGACGGCCCAGTGCCGCAGGTGCGGCGTGAGCCAGTCGGCGACGGCCTGGAGCGAGACGACGTAGCAGAACACCCCGAACAGCCCGAACCCTGCGGCGACCGCCCGGTGCCGGCCGCGCCATCCCGCGAACGACAGCGCGAGCGCGGTGGCGCCGAGGTAGACCCCGGGCGACGCGACGTACCGGAGCGGGAGGGTCGGCCGGATGGCTCCGCCCGGCAAGGGCGACACCGGGCGAAGGCCGTGCGAGAACGCCCTCGACAGCACCTCCAGCCGGTCGTACCCGAGCCCCAGGCTCGTCCTCGGAAGGTACGCAAGCCGCGGGAGCAGGTACGCCAGGTTCACGGCCGGCAGCGCGATCACCAGGAGCCCGACGAGGCCCAGCGCGCTGGCTCCGGTCCTCAGGCCGCGGCGGACGTCGGAAGCGAGACGGGCCGCGAGGTAGAAGGCGAGCGCGGCGGTGCCGAGGACCACCCCCGTCGACAGGTGCGCGGCGGCGAGCTGTCCCCAGGCGAGGGCCGTGACCGTGAGCCAGACGAGCCGGCCGGGCCACGCGCCGGCGCGGAGGGATCGCGAGGCCGCGGCCAGGAGCAGCGCCGTCCAGGCGATCGTGGCCGAGAACGGCAGCGACAGCACCACCTGCGACCCGGCCACCGACAGCGCGAGCGCGAGTCCACCCGTGGTCGCGGCCACGCGCGACAAGCCCTCGCTCCTGGCGAAGGCGTAGATCCCGAGCCCGGCGAGGACCGGCTGCAGCACGATGAACCACCGCACGGCGGCACCGCACGGCAGCACCGTGTACAGCAGCATCGCCGGGAGGTACGTCCATCCGCTCTGCGGATCGGCGGCGAACGGCGCGCCGCCCATCACGTACGGGTTCCACGCCGGGATGTGTCCGGCGGCGAGCGAGGTCCCGAGCAAGCAGTGCGTCGGCAACCACAGCGCCAGCACGTCGGGGTTCTGACGCGAGGCCATCCCGGAGAACGCGAACAGGTGGAGGACCACGAACACCGCCGCGACGATCAGGACCGGACCGGCCAGGGCCCGCGCGGATCGCCGGAGGGACGGGGGGAGTTCCCGCCCCCCGGCCCGGCCTACCGCGGCGGGGGCGACCAGATGGAGCCCCTGCAGTCCGTCCGTTCGGGGAGCGGATCCGGTGGCCGGGCGGGGTGCCCGAAGTCGAAGGCCTCAGACAGGTCGCCGGCGGCCCGGTCGCGCGCCGTGAGCTGCCGGAGCCCCCAGTTGTCCTCGATGAACCGAAGGACCGAGGAGAACTCCGAGGTGTCGTGATCGATGAACCCCCGTCGCGCGTACGGCGAGATCACGAGGAACGGGACCCGGATCCCGAAGCCGAAGTCGTCGACCTGCGGCGGCGGGACGTGATCGTAGAACCCGCCCCAGTCGTCCCACGTGACGAAGATCGCGGTGTCCTTCCACATCGGGCTGCGCATGATGGCGTCGACGACCTGCGTGGTCCAGTTCTCGCCGTGGCACAGGTTGTACTCGGGGTGCTCGGAGAGCGCGAACCGGGGCGTGACCCACGTCACCGGGGGCAGGCGCCCGTCGTCGATGTCGGCGAGGAGCCCGTCCACGCCGAACACGTGCCGGTTCCACGCCCCGGGGTCGTCGCGGTAGTGGCGGACCGCCGCGTACGCCGACCAGATGTAGCCCTTCTGCTTTGGCTTCGCCGCGTAGTACGCCCACGGGATGCGCTTGCCCGAGAGCAGGTCGCCGAGCGTCGTGAAGTCGAAGCACGGCGACACCTGCTGGATCTCGTCGCCGGAGAAGTAGACCTTCACCGTGACCCACGGCGGGGCGTCGCATCCCCACGTCTTCGCACCGCCCTGGAACTTGCCTCGCGGATCGGTCGGGTCCTTCTTCGGGTTGTCGTGCGTGCCAGCGCTCTGCGCGGCGATGGTGAACAGGTGGTTCGGGAACGACGGCCCGTTCACGGACGCGAAGAAGCGATCGGCGAGCACGTACTGCTGCGCCCAGTGCCAGTAGTTCGGGATCTGTTCCGCCGTGAGCTGCGTGTAGGCCCACCGTCGCGACCAGGCGTCGTAGCCGAACCCGTTCATCTTTCCGTGGTTCCAGTCCGCAAGGGCGCGCTGGTAGTCGTGGAGCAGGTCCTCGCGCATCCGCTGGTCGGTGCCGGGGGTGAGCGGAACAGTGCGGTCGCCGAGCTTGCCGCTCGATGCGCCGTCCGCGCCCGGGAACGCGCCGAACATCTCGTCGAAGCTGCGGTTCTCCTTGACGATGAAGACGACGTGCTTGATCGGCCACCGGGTGTGGAAGCGGGAGGCGTCGACGACGGGCGGCCGCGTCGGCCCGCCTGCCGAGGAGCCGAGCGCGCGCCACGACACGTACGCGGCGACCGCGGCGGCGACCACGGCCAGCGCGATCACCTGCCAGCGATGCCTCGACCGCCTGCCCCCACGGGCGACGTGTTCGCTCACGGCGGCGCTTCGGCCGGCGCCCAGACCGGTCCCCGGCAATCGGTGCGGAGGGGCAGCGGGTCCGGCTGCCTCGGCGGCTGCGCGAAATCGAAGTCCTGCGAGAGGTTGCCCGCCCGTGCGTCGCGCTTCGTGAGCGGTGAGAGTCCCCAGTTCGCCTCGATGAACCGCAGGACGGTGGAGAACTCGCCGTTCCCGTGGTCGATGAAGCCCGTCTTCGCATAGGGCGAGATCACCAGGAACGGCACGCGGAACCCGAAGCCGAACCGATCCACTTGGGGCGGCCTGACGTGATCGTAGAACCCGCCCCAGTCGTCCCAGGTCAGGAAGATCGCGGTGTCCTTCCACATGGGGCTCCGCATGATCGTGTCGATCACCCCGGTCGACCAGTTCTCGCCGTGGCAGAAGTTGTACTCGGGGTGGTCGGAGACCTGGAACCGCGGCGTGATCCACGTGACGGGAGGAAGCCGTCCATCCTCGATGTCCTGCTCCAGGTTGTCGACGGGGAAGATGTGGCGCTTCCACATGCCGGACTCGCGGATGTGACGGATGGCCGCGTACGCCGACCAGATGTACCCCGGTTCCATCGGACGCGCCGCGTAGTACGCCCACGGGATGCGGGAACCCGACAGGACGTCGCCGAGCGTGGTGAAGTCGAAGCACGGCGGCACGCTGGCCAGCTCGTCCTCGGAGAACTCGACCTTCACGCGCAGCCACGTCGGCGCGTCGCACCCCCACGTCTTGTAGTGCGACGAGTGGTTCCATCCCGGATCGTCTGGACCGGGGCGCGGGTTGTCGTGCGCGCCGCCCGACTGCGCGGCGATCGAGTACAGGTGGTTCGGGAACGACGGGCCGAGCGCCGAGGCGAAGAAGTGGTCGGCGAGCACGAAGTCCTTCGCCCACCGCCAGTAGTTGGGGAGCTGCTCCGGCTGGAGCTGCGTATAGGCGTAGTCGCGGGAGACGGGGTCATGCGCGAAGCCATCCATCTTCCCGTGGTCGTAGTTGATGAGCGCCGTCTTGTACGCGTGCGCGAGGTTGGCCGTGGGGATCAGCCGCTGGTCGGTGACCGGGCCGAGCGGCACCCGCTTCCCCCACTCCACCCCGGTGGTCGCGCCTTCGGCACCGGGGAACTGGCCGAACATGTGGTCGAAGCTGCGGTTCTCCTTGAGGATGAACACGACGTGCTTGATCGGCCACTGGGTGGGCAGTCGCGCCGCGTTGAACGCCGCGGGCCGCCGGGGCGTGGCCGCACCCGAGCCGCCGCGAAGCGCGAGGACCGAGACCCCGGCCACGACGATGACGATTGCGGCGATGAGAGCTTGGATCCTGCGCCCCGAGAGCGGCCCAGGACGAGCGTGCTTGGGGGCGTACCTGGGCACGGCAGGCAGTCTATCCCGGGGGTGGAGACTTTCTCCTTCGAGCCAGGAGCCCGGCAGCGACGAGCGCCAGGAGGGCCGCGGCCGACCCGATCATGCCGTACCCGAGGCGCGGATCGTCGTAGCGCAACTCGACCACGTGCCGGCCCCCGGGGACGACGACCGCCATGTCCACGTAGTCGGCGTGCAGCACGGCCGTGGCATGACCGTCGACCGTGGCGTGCCATGCCGTGTCGAATGGGATCCGTACCAGGACGAGGGCGGGGCCCGGGGACGTCGTCTCGATGCTCGCCGAACCGAGGCCCGACCATCGCAGGTCGGCGTTCGCAGGCTCCAAGCGCGAGCTTCTGGGCCCGGGCGGGGAGATCCCGGGATCGCGCTCCAGCATGACCCGTTCCTCGGAGCGGAAGCCGTCCCCCAGAACCGCGGCGAGCGCTCGGGCGGGCGAGGTGACCGTCCACCTCGATACCACCGACGCGAGCGGCGTGTCCCTGAAGAGATACAGCCTCCACGGGCCATCGCGGGTCTGCGGGATCCCCAGATCCCCACGGCGAGCGGCGGAGGATGCGATCTGGAGATGGACCCCGAGCAGGTCGAAGGCCGCGGGAGCCGCGCCCGGCGTGAGGAACGAGCCGTTGTACTTGATGTACTTCGGATCGGCGGCCCTGATGAACGTCCAGTACCGGGGGAGCTGCGCGGGGTTGTATCCCTGGGCATCGCGAGCGCGGAACAGCATCGATCGCTCGTTGGCCAGCAGCCCCCAGTACCTCGGGCGTTGCAGCAGGAGGTACCCGCGCTCCCGGCGGAACCCCTCCCGCGCGAGCGGGACATAGCGCGCCTCCCGTTGCCGCAGCACCTTCGAGATCGGCGTCGGCCGCAGGTACGCGGAGACGTCGACGTTCGGTTTGCGGAGCGGCGCCCACGCGATGTACTCACCGGGCCGTTCGATGCCGACGCCGGAGAGCGTGTACCCGGCGCCCTGCCCCACGAGGCCGTTCGCGACGAGCTCGATCGCCAGCACCGCGGGGACCAGCGCGATCAACGGAGGACGCCACGCGATGATCCCGAGCACGACGGCGCCCACCACGGCCATGGCGATCACGAACCCCGTGTGGTCGTGCGAGACATGGGTGATGGGCGGGAGGACGCCGAAGACCAGCACCGCCGGTACGAGCATCGCCGCGCGTTCCGTGGGACGCCGCGCCGTTCGCCACGCCTCCACTCCGAAGCCGACGAGCAGGGCCATCGCCAGCAGGGTCCCGAACCGGAACCGGGACGGCTCGTGGAGCCACAGCTGGCCGGGGCCGGTGTGGAGCACGGTGGAGCGGAAGTGCTGCGCCACCGCCTGGAGCGACAACACGTAGCAGACGAGCCCGTACATCGCGAGCCCCACCACGAGCCCCACGTGCCGTCGGACCCGCCACCCCGCGAACGTCAGCCCCAGGCCGATCGCCCCCAGATAGGAACCGGGCGACGTGGTGAGACCGAGCGGCCAGTTGACGAGATTCGCGGCGCCGATCCCCCAGGGAACGGGGCGCCGGTGCGCGAGGTGGTACGCCCGGTGCTGGAGCTCCGGATAGCCCATCGCGAGACTGCTCCGATGGAGGAAGGCGAGGCGCGGCCAGAGCACGGCGAGCCCCACCGACGGCAGCGCCACGACCAGCAGGCCGATCGCGAGCGCCGAGGTCCGCCACCCTCCCGCTCGCAGGTCGTCGATGAACCGCACCGCGAGATACACCGCGAGGGCACCGGTCCCCATCAGCAGCCCGTTCGACAGGTGCGCGTTGGCCAGCTGTCCCCATGCCAGGGCCACGGCGATGGCCCAGCCGAACCGCCCCGGCCAGGCGG
Source organism: Actinomycetota bacterium (assembly GCA_046263085.1). Classification (GTDB taxonomy): domain Bacteria; phylum Actinomycetota; class UBA4738; order UBA4738; family JACQTL01; genus JBHELK01. The sequence goes on along the minus strand of JBHELK010000062.1, from coordinate 41,029 downwards.
CCGCCCGCATGAACCGGGACGCGGCGGCCAGCAGCAGCGCCGACCACGCGAGGGTCCCGGCGAAGGGCAGCGACAGCGCGATGTAGGAATCGGCCATGACCAGGGCGAGGACGAGCCCCGACGCGGTTGCCGCCGCTCGCGACAGCCTCTCGCTCCGCAGGAACGCGTAAGCGCCGAGCCCCGCCAGGATCGGCTGGAGCACGACGAACCACCGGATCGCCCGGCCGCAGGAGAACGCCGAGAACAGCAGCATCGCCGGCAGGTACGTCCACCCCGACTGCGGATCGGACGCGAACGGGGCGCCGGCCAGCGAGTACGGGTTGTAGTCGGGGATGTGGAAGTGCGAGAGCGACCGCCCCAGGAAGCAGTAGTTGGGCAGCCACTGCGGCATGACGTCGATGTGCTGCGTCGACATGAGCCCGCCCCACGCGAAGCCATGCAGCACGATCAGGACCGCGCCCACGATGAGCAGCGGACCCGCCCACGGCACGAGGAGACGCAGCCGTTCGGTTCGGATCACCGGCGGATGATGCCCGAGACCGGGTGGTTGCGGCGCCGGTTGCAACCACACGCGCATCCAGCGGGTTCAGCCGGCGGGCACCTCTCCTTGCTCCTGTATTACTAGCCAGGAGAGGGTGCATTGGCACACCGACCACGCGGACTGGCTTCGCGGCTCGGAAAGGGGTGGGGCCCGGCCGCACGTCTGGACCGCCGGGCCCCGAGTCACCGGGGAAGAGGGGACTCACGGGTAGTACGCCGCACAGCCCCACGAGGTTCGGTCCATTTCCCCGGACCCCGGCAACGAGAAGGGGCCCCGAAGGGCCCCTTCCGTGCTTCAGGATCCGGCGAGCGTCTAGAACTCGTCCATCCCGCCGCCCGGCATGCCACCGCCGCCCGGCATCGCGGGCTGCTTCTCCGGCTTCTCCGCCACCACGGCCTCCGTGGTGAGGAAGAGCGCGGCGATCGACGCTGCGTTCTGGAGCGCCGAGCGGGTGACCTTGGCGGCGTCCACGACGCCGACCTTCACCAGGTCGCCGAACTCGCCATTCGCGGCGTTGAGCCCGTAGCCCGCGGTGTTCTCGGACCGGATCTTCTCCACGATGACACCGCCCTCGAGGCCGGCGTTCGTGGCGATCTGCTTCACGGGGTCCTCGAGCGCCTTGTAGACGATGCGGGAGCCCGTCTGCTCGTCGCCGTCGAGGTCCGTCTTGGCCACGGCCTGCTGCGCCCACAGGAGGGCCACACCGCCGCCGGGGACGATGCCCTCCTCGACCGCTGCCTTCGTGGTCTGGACGGCGTCCTCGATGCGGTGCTTCTTCTCCTTGAGCTCGACCTCGGTGGCCGCCCCGACCTTGATCACGGCGACGCCGCCGGAGAGCTTGGCCAGCCGCTCCTGCAGCTTCTCCCGGTCGTAGTCAGAGTCGGTCTTGTCGATCTCGGCCTTGATCTGGTTGATGCGGCCCTTGATGTCGTCGGCGCTGCCCTCGCCCTCGACGACCGTGGTGTCGTCCTTTGTCACCACGACCTTGCGGGCCTTGCCGAGCAGGTCGAGCGTGGCGTTCTCCAGCTTCAGGCCGACCTCCTCGGAGATGACCTGGCCGCCGGTGAGGATCGCGATGTCCTGGAGCATGGCCTTGCGGCGGTCACCGAAGCCCGGAGCCTTCACCGCGACGGAGCGGAACGTGCCGCGGATCTTGTTGACCACGAGCGTGGCGAGGGCCTCGCCCTCGACGTCCTCGGCGATGACCACGAGCGGCTTACCCGACTGCATGACCTTCTCCAGCACCGGAAGGAGGTCCTTCACGCTCGAGATCTTCTGGTTGGCCAGGAGCACGTACGGCTCCTCGATCACGGCCTCCATGCGCTCGGGGTCGGTCACGAAGTACGGCGAGATGTAGCCCTTGTCGAAGCGCATGCCCTCGACGAGCTCCAGCTCCATGCCGAACGTGTTGCTCTCCTCGACCGTGATGACGCCGTCCTTGCCCACCTTGTCCATGGCCTCGGCGATCTGCTCGCCGATCTCGGAGTCGCCGGCGGAGATGCCCGCCACGTGCGCGATCTCCTCGGGAGTCTCGATCTCCTTGGCCTGGTTCTTGATGGACTCCACGGCGAGCTCGACGGCCCGCTCGATGCCGCGCTTCAGCGACATGGGGTTGGCCCCGGCGGCCACGTTGCGCAGGCCCTCCTTGACCATGGACTGGGCCAGCACGGTGGCGGTGGTGGTGCCGTCGCCGGCGACGTCGTCCGTCTTCTTGGCTACTTCCTTGACCAGCTCGGCCCCGATCTTCTCCTGCGGGTCCTCGAGCTCGATCTCCTTGGCGATGGAGACGCCGTCGTTCGTGATCGTGGGCGCCCCCCACTTCTTCTCCAGCACGACGTTGCGGCCCTTCGGCCCGAGCGTGATGCGAACCGCGTTCGCGAGCTGATCCATCCCTCGCTCGAGGGCCCGCCGGGCCTCCTCGTCGAAGGTGATGAGTTTGGCTGCCATCCTTCCCTCCTTCTTACTCTCGCTCCCCTACTGCTAGCACTCACCCCAGGTGAGTGCTAAAGGATTCTAGGAAAACATCCTCGGGAATGGCAAGCCGGAGGGCCCCCGAGCCCTCTTCCACGCACGAGAAAGGGCCGGACCCCGCCGGGGCCGGCCCCTCTCGGATAGCAGCTGGAGGCCGCCCTACTGCACGACCACCTTGCCGTGCATGTAGGTGTGGATCTCGCAGTGGTACTTGAAGGTCCCGGTCTTCTTGAAGACCTTGCTCGTGGAGTGTCCGGGCTGGACCGTGGGGCCCGAGCTCCCGAAGGTCACCGTGTGCGGAGCGTCGCTCTTGTTGTTCCAGATGACCTTGTCGCCCTTGTGCACGGTGATGGTGCCGGGCTTGAACAGGTACTTCGAGGTGCTCTTGTTCTCGGTGATGCGCACGTGCGCCGTCATCGAGGCCGACGAGGCCGTCGCGGCGACCCCGATCCAGGCGCCGACGGCCGCGACGAGCACGGCCAGGGTGATCAAGCGGATCTTCCTCATGCCACCTCCCGTGGTTGGTGGAGCGCTCACAAGGTCTACGCCCCGGATCATTCCCCGGATTGCCGAGTCAACCACCAGTCGCCAGGATGGCCCCCGTGAACATCCTGGGCATCAACTGCTTCTCCCACGACACGGCCGCCGCGTTGCTGCGCGACGGCGAGCCGGTCGCGTTCGTGGAGGAGGAGCGGTTCAACCGCGACAAGCACACGAAGGCCTTCCCCGATCGGGCCATCGAGTTCTGCCTGCGCGAGGCGGGCATCGGGATCCGCGACGTGGACGTCGTGACGTTCGCCCACCGGGCGGGAACCGACCTCAAGCGCGGGATGGCCGATCTCGTGAGGCGACTGCCGCGCTCGGCTCGCAACCTCGCCGTCCAGCCCCTCGTGGACCTCAACCTCGTGCGAAAGCAGCAGGCCTTCGTGCGCCGCTGGGGGTATCGCGGCCGCGTCGTGAACGTCGGACACCACGAGGCCCACGCGGCCAGCGCGTTCTTCGCCAGCGGCTTCGACGAGGCAGCCGTGCTCACGCTCGACCGGGGCGGCGACTGGCTGTCGACCACGCTCGGTCAGGGACAGGGCTCACGCATGCGCACGCTGGCCGAGGTCCGCAACCCGGACTCTCTCGGCGAGGTCTACACGTCGCTCACGTGGTTCCTCGGCTTCCATCCCAACTCCGACGAGGGCAAGGTCATGGGCCTCGCGCCCTACGGCAAGGAGCGCTACGTGAGCGAGCTCCGCGACGTGCTCCGACTCACCGGCGACGGCCTGTTCCGGGTGAACCTGGACTGGTTCGGCTACCACGTGAACCCCAGGCCCGAGCGATGGCTCTCCCCGCGCTTCTACGAGCGATGGGGACCCCGGCGCGGGCCCGAGTCGGAGCTCACCGAGCACCACGAGGACCTGGCGTTCGCCGTGCAGGCCGTTACCGAGGAGGCCGGGCTGCACGTCGCGAACGCGCTGCACCGCATGACCGGCTCGAAGAACCTCGCGCTGGCCGGCGGCGTGGCCCTCAACTCCGTGATGAACGCCCGCCTGCTCCACGAGACCCCCTTCGAGCGGCTCTTCATCCAGCCGGCGGCGTCCGACGCCGGAAACGCGCTCGGCGCGGCCCTGTACGTGTGGCACCAGGTGCTCGGCAAGCCCCGCGAATGGCGCATGGAGCATGCGTTCTACGGGCCCGAGCCCGGGCACAGCGACATCAAGGACGCGCTGGCGAAGCGGGCGCTGCCGTTCCGCGAGGTGGCCGATCCCGCAGCGGAGGCGGCGAAGCTGCTCTCGGACTCGCGCATCGTCGGGTGGTTCCAGGGGCGGGCCGAGGTGGGCCCGCGCGCGCTCGGTGCCCGATCGATCCTGGCGGACCCCCGCAAAGCCGAGATGAAGGACATCGTCAACGCGCAGGTGAAGCACCGGGAGGGGTTCCGCCCATTCGCCCCGGCCGTGCTCGACGAGCACGGCGCCGAGTACTTCGATCCCTACGCCACGAACCCGTTCATGTTGCTCGTGCTGCCCATCCGCGAGGACAAGCGCGACGTGATCCCCGCCGTCACGCACGTGGACGGCACCGGGCGCCTGCAGAGCGTGACCAGAGAGGGGAACCCCCGGTTCGCCGCGGTCATCGAGGCGTTCAGGGCGCAGACAGGCGTGCCGGTCGTGCTCAACACGAGCTACAACCTGCGAGGCGAGCCCATCGTGAACACGCCCGACGAGGCCATCGAGGACTACCTGAAGACCGGCATGGACGCGCTCGTGCTCGGTCCGTACCTGCTCGACAAGCACGCCCCGAGCTGACCACCCACGCCTCGAGACTGACCCGCGGTCAGTCCGGTGCTTGCAATCACGCACGGAGGAGGAACAATCTGTGCCTGAGGCCGCCTCACAGGGCGGCCTCGGACGCGAAGAGGCCTCCACGAGGAAGGGGGGTGACATGGCGACGTACGAGGCGTACTGCGTGAAGTGCCGTGAGAAGCGCGAGTTCGAAGGAGAGGAGACCACCCTGAAGAACGGCCGCAAGGCCGCTCAGGGGAAGTGCCCGGTCTGCGGAACCAAGGTGATGCGGATCCTCGGCAAGTCCGCCTAGAGGGGATCCGCCGAGACGACAGTGGTGCGCGGGCTCGCTCGGATGCGGGCTAACCCCGGGCGAGGAGCTCGTCCGGGGAGATCACCGGCTGGGTGAGCCTGCGCTGCCGCTGGGCGAGCTCGGCGAGCGTGATGCGCTCGAACACCGCACGCACGGCCACCCGCACGTCGCCCCACAGGTCCTGGAGCCCGCAGCGGGACTCCTGCCAGCAGGTGTGATCGGTGGGGTCGAGGCAGAACATCGGGTAGAACGGCCCCTCGATGGCGTCCACGACGTCGGCCACCGTGACCTCGGCCGCGCCCCTTGCCAGGCGGCACCCGCCGCCGGCCCCCCGGAAGCTCTCAACGAGCCCCGCCTTCGACAGCGACCCGAGCTGTTGCTCGAGGAACCGAAGCGGGATGCGCTGGCTCTCCGAGATCTCGCGCGCGGAAAGGAGCGCTCCCTCGGTCTGGCCGGCGAGCTGGATCATCGCCCGGAGCGCGTACTCGGTCTTCTGCGAGATCTTCAGCACCCCGGAATCCTACCTCCGGCCTCGGATTCCGGGCCAGGTTCGCGCGCTTACTATTCAGGGCTCATGACGACGCTCGGTGCGTCCTTCCCCGAGGAGTGGTTCGCGAGACGGACCTACCACCACTCCCAGTTCGCCGACCTCGATCGCCTCGTGCACGCGAAGCGAACGCGTGGGCTGCGCGTGAGCGTGTGCCTCCCCACCCGCAACGAGGCCGGGACGGTGGGCACCGTGATCCGGAGCATCCGGGAGCAGCTCGTGGAGCGCCGGCCGCTCGTCGACGAGATCGCCGTGGTCGACTCGATGTCCACCGACGGCACGGTGGAGGCGGCGCGGGCGGCCGGTGCGACCGTGTACCAGGACCGCGACATCGCGCCGGAGTTCGAGCCGTTCGGCGGGAAAGGGGACGCCCTGTGGAAGTCCCTCTTCGTGCTCTCGGGCGACCTCATCGTGTTCGTCGACGCGGACATCCGGAACTTCGATCCGCACTTCGTGTACGGCCTGCTGGGGCCGCTGCTGGTGGACGAGAGCCTGGGTTACGTGAAGGCCATCTACGAGCGGCCCATCGCTTCCGAGGGCGAGGGGCTCGCGGCCTCCGGAGGCGGGCGGGTCACGGAGCTCGTGGCGCGACCGCTGATCAACATGTTCTTCCCCGAGCTGGCGGGATTCGTGCAGCCGCTGTCGGGTGAGTACGCGGGCTCCCGCGAGATCCTGGAGTCGGTGCCCTTCTTCACGGGATACGGGGTGGAGTTCGGGCTCCTGGTCGACGTGCTCGAACGAGCCGGGCTGGAGTCGATGGCCCAGGTCGATCTCGACGTCCGGATCCACCGCAACCAGACCGTCCCCGAGCTCTCGCGGATGGGGTTCAGCGTGCTCCAGGCGGCCTTCCATCGGCTGCGGTCCATCGGACGCGTCGACCTGCGGGGGGACGTGGAGCGGCTGTTCCACCAGTTCGCTCTTGGTCCGGAGGGGTACGAGCCGCATGCGTCGCTGATCGAGGTCCGGGAACGGCCGCCGGCGGCGTCGGTGCCCAGCTACCGCACCCGGATGCGCCAGGAGGCCGGGGGATCGTGAGCCCGGCCGGCGAGAGGATCCGCGCGCTCTACGCGGACCTCGACGGCACGCTCCTCGGCCCCGGCGGATCGCTGTTCACCGTGCCGGGTGGCCTCACCGATCGCGGGGCGGAGGCCCTGGGGGCGCTGCACCGGGCGGAGGTGGAGCTCGTGCTCGTGTCGGGACGCACGCGTGAGCAGATGCGCGAGGCCGCGCGGATCCTCTCGGCCAGGGCCTCGGTGGCCGAGCTCGGCGCGCTGCTCGTTGAGCGCGAGCCGGATGGCGAGGTGGTCGTGACCAACTTCGGCGCGTACCGCGGCACCGAGCGGCCGTTCGACGCGATGGCCCGCTCCGGGGCCGGCGGCTTCCTGCTCCAGCGGTACGGCGGCTCGCTGGAGCCGCACACGCCGTGGGCGTTCCAGGATCGGGAGGCCACGATGCTGTTCCGAGGTTCCGTCGATCCCGCCGAGGTCACCGCGGCACTGGCGCAGGCCGGCTACGACTGGCTCGAGGTCCTCGACAACGGCGTCATCCGCCGCTCCTTCGAGACCCTCGACGTCCCCGAGGTGCGCGCGTACCACCTCGTGCCGCGGGGAGCGAACAAGGCCTCGGGCGTGGCCCTGCATCGTGAGCGCCACGGGCTCGGTCCCGGGGAGACTGCGGCGGTCGGCGACTCGCTGTCCGACGTGCAGATGGCCGGCGAGGTGGGGCGGGCGTTCATCGTCGGGGACGGGGAGCCGAGCCTGGTGGACGAGCGGCCGGACAACGTGACGCTCGTTCCGGAACACGTCGGCGACGGGTTCGCTCGCGCCGTCGAGCAGCTTCTCGGCTAGCGACGAGCGGCGGGCTCGCGCGTCCACCACCGTCGCCGGGGCGACGGCGGGATGCCCATCTCGGGGGGCGGGGAGCCCGGCGGGGGCGAGCCCGGTTCCTGCCGGGGCGGCTCCTCGCGAGGCGGCCACATCGTGCGCGTATCCCAGTAGTGCACGAGGAGGATCTTCAGCGCCGCCACGACGGGGATCGCGATCAGCATCCCCCACAGCCCGAGCAGCGCCCCGGCTGCGAGCAGCGACAGGATCACCGTGAGCGGATGGAGGCGGATGTTGCGCGCCACGGTCCTCGGCGTGATGAGGTGGTTGTCGATCTGCTGCACGATCGTGAGCACGATGGCGGCCGCGACGGCGAGCGGCCAACCCGGGTGCAGCGGGATCAGCTGGCCGTGCGCCGGGTGCGGCGTGGTGAACGCGATGAACAACGCGGGGACGGCGCCGATGAACGGCCCGATGAGCGGCACGAGGTTGAACAGCCCGGCGACGAGCCCCACCACCGCCCAGTACGGGAGGCCGATCAGGTACAGCCCGCCCATCGAGGCGAGCCCGACGAAGAGCGCCACCAGCAGCTGGCCGCGGAAGTAGCCGCCGAGCGCCGAGTTGATCCTCGTGCCGAGGCCCTCCATCTCCGAGCGCCGATCGAGCGGCACCAGCGAGCGGACACCGCGGCCGAGCTTCGGCAGGTCCACCAGCAGGTACGCGGCGATGACCGGACCCAGCACCAGGATCAGGGCCACGTGCAGCACGCCGAACGTGAACGACGTGATGTGCCCGAGGAACGACGCCGCCTCGCCGCGGTTGCTCTTGATCGCGCCGAACAGGTCCTGGCCCTTCACGTGCAGACCGAGCTTCTGGGCCGCCCGGACCACGCCGCGCTGGGCCCGGTCGATGAGGTCCGGAATCATCCGGCTGAACTCCGAGACCTGGTGGGTCACGACCGGGATGAGGTACGCGAGCACCGCGCCGAGCGCCGTGATGAACACGAGGTACGTGATCAGGGTGCCGAGCCACCGCCGCACCCGGTGCCGCTCGAGCAGCGACACGATCGGGTCGAACAGGTACACGATCACGATGGCCAGCGCGAGCGGCGGGAAGACGATCCGGATCGGGTACAGCAGGTAGCGGTACGCGATGTAGGCCAGGACGGCGACGCCGATCGCAGCCCACGCCAGCACGCCCCACCGGGCCGCGCGCGTCACGAGCGGGTTCGAAACGAGAGGGTCTCGGCGCCGTTCCATCGCTTGAGTTGGTACCCATCATCGCATCCGGGGACCCGCCGCCGGGGCTTCGAGGATGCCGCGCGGTGCTCGATACACTCCAGCCATGCTCCCGACGGTCCCCGTCCAGCCGATCCGGCTCGAGGAGTACCGGGGCCCGGCGGGCGACGCGGCCGTCGACCGGCTGCGCGAAGCCGCCGAGCCGCTTCGCGGGTCGCGCATCCTGCACCTCAACTCCACCGCGTTCGGCGGCGGCGTGGCGGAGCTGCTCTTCACGCACGTCGCCCTGATGCAGGACCTCGGGATCGACGCCACGTGGCAGGTGCTCGAGGGCTCCGACGACTTCTTCGCCGTCACGAAGTTCGTCCACAACGGCATGCAGGGTGCGGACGTCCCGTGGACCGACGACATGGCGCGCATCTACTTCGACCGCGTCCGGGCGAACGCCGAGGAGATCGCCGACGACTACGACTACGTGTTCGTGCACGATCCCCAGCCCGCCGCGGTGCTGCGGTTCAAGGAGGAGGCCGGCAAGCGTTCCGGCGGATGGGTGTGGCGGTGCCACATCGACTGCTCGGCACCCGATCCCGACATCTGGGCCTTCTTCTGCGACCTGGTGCACGACTACGACGCGGCCGTGTTCACCGCCGAGGAGTACGCGCAGCCGAGCCTGAGCGGGCCGCGGATCGCGTTCATCCCGCCGTCAATCGACCCGCTGTCGACGAAGAACGCGCCGCTCGACGACGAGACGGTGAACGAGGTGTTGCACCGCTACGGGGTCGACCGGTCGCGCCCGGTCGTGACGCAGGTCTCTCGGTTCGATCCGTGGAAGGACCCCATCGGGGTGATCGATGCGTTCCGGCTGGCGCGGGAGGAGCATCCGGAGCTCCAGCTCGTGATGGTGGGGTCGATGGCGCACGACGACCCGGAGGGGTGGCACTACCTCCAGGCCACCGAGGATCATCGGGAGGGCGATCCCGACATCCACCTCCTGACGAACTTCCAGGAGGTGGGGAACCTCGAGGTCAATGCGTTCCAGCGGGCGTCGACCGTGGTGCTGCAGAAGTCGATCCGGGAGGGGTTCGGGCTCACGGTCTCTGAGGCCATGTGGAAGGCGCGGCCCGTGATCGGTGGCAACGTCGGTGGCATCAAGCTCCAGATCGAGGACGGCGTGTCGGGGTTCCTGGTGGACTCCGCGGAGGAGTGCGCCGAGCGCATCGGAAAGCTCCTCGCCGACGCCGACCTGCGCGAGTCCGTCTCGGCCGCGGGCCGTGCACGCGTGCACGAGCGGTTCCTCACGCTCCGCCAGCTCGACGACTACCTGAGACTGCTCAACTCGCTGTGACGTCCCGTCCGCTGATCGTTGCGTCGAATCGGGGTCCGGTCAGCTTCGAGCCGGACGAGGGCGGCGAGTACACGCCGAAGCGCGGCGCAGGCGGCCTGGTCAGCGCGCTGACCGGCGCGCTCGAGATGACCGGCGGGCTGTGGGTGGCCTGCGCCATGACCGAGGGCGACCGCGCGGTGGTGGCCGAGGCGGAGGACGGCGGCATCGAGGTGCTGGCCGAGGACGTGAAGTACGACGTGCGCTACCTCGCCCCGCCGGAGGACGTCTTCGATCGCTACTACAACGTGGTGTCGAACCGGATCCTGTGGTTCCTGCACCACTTCCTGTGGGACACGGTGCGCTCGCCCAAGTTCGGCACCGGGACGCGCGAAGCGTGGAAGGCGTACGAGCAGGTGAACGGGGAGTTCGCCGACGCGCTGGCTCGTTCGGGGGAGGGCCGCGAGCCGGCGCCCGTGTACCTGGTGCAGGACTACCACCTGTCACTGGTGCCGGCGATGCTCCGGGAGCGCAAGCCGGATGCGCTGATCGGTCACTTCTCGCACACGCCGTTCGCCGGGCCGGGGTACCTCGCGATCCTGCCGCCGGAGATGGCCGAGGCGTTGCTGCGGGGCATGCTCGGCGCCGACGTGCTGGGGTTCCAATCGAACCGGTGGGCGGAGCTGTTCCTGCTGTCGTGCCGCACGTTGCCGGGCGCGCGCGTGGATCTGCGGCGGCGCAGGGTGGAGGTCGACGGCCGGGAGACGCTGGTTCGGGTGTACCCGATCTCTGTCGACGCGGCGAACCTGCGGCAGCTCGCGGTAACGCCGGAAGTGCGGGCCGAGCGCCGGAAGCTCGGGAGGGAGCTCGGCGACATGAAGTTAGTCCTGCGGGTCGACCGAACGGAGCTCTCGAAGAACATCCTGCGAGGATTCCTGGCGCTCGAGGCGATGCTGAAGCGGCACGAAGACTGGCGCGGGAAGGTCCGGATGCTGGCGCTGTTGAACCCGTCGCGCCGCGGTATCCCCGAGTACCGGGCGTACACGCGGGAGTGCCTGGCGGCGGCGGAACGCATCAACAGGGAGATCGGCGACGAGGGATGGCAACCGATCGAGGTGCGGGTCAAGGACGACATGACGGGGACCGTGGCCGCATACAGCCGCTATGACGTGCTGATGGTGAACCCGGTATTCGACGGGATGAACCTGGTGACGATGGAGGGCCCGAGCGTGAACCGCCGGGGCGGCGTGGTGCTGCTGTCACGGAACGCGGGAGCGTTCGAGATCCTCGGCAAACACGTCGTGCCGGTGAGCCCCTTCGACGTCGAGCAGCAAGCCGAGGCGCTGTACGAGGCATTGACGATGAGCGAGGAGGAACGGGCGAAGCGCGCGAAGGGCCTGCGCCGAGTCATCGCCGGCCACGCCCTGACGAAGTGGGTGCAACGCCAGCTCGACGACCTGGAGCGCGCGGGCGAGCGACGCAGAGACTAGACCGTCTCGAAACGCTTGCCCCGCAAGACGTCGGAACAATGGGTGACGGCGTTCGAGTTCAGCCCCAGGTAGCTCCTCACCGCGTCGAGCGCGGCCCTGAGGAGGGACCTCGTCTCGACGATGGTGGCCACACCGGGGAGGTTTCCCGCAACCGACCGGAGGCGAACGGAGTCGAGTTGGTGCTTGAGCCCGACCCGCAGGGAATCCGCGATGCGTCGGGATGTGGCCTTCGCGACTGCCGCTCTGAACGAGTGTCCGAACGCGGAAGCGAATCGCCGGAAGGTCTCCTCACCCGTCTCGATCCGCACCGACGTCACCGAGGGGAGCCTGTGGAGCACGTCCTCGACGTGTTCGAGTTGCTCGGCCGTCACCGACGCATTGAAGAAGACACCGACGTCGTCAAATGTCCCGGCGGCGATCGCTCGGAAGAGGACCGCCATGTCGCGCGCGAGGGCGGCGAGACCCCGATTGCCGTGGCTCGGAGCTCGTGCTCGTCCCGGAGAAGGGTCGGGGAAGCCGAACGCTTCGCATGGGAGCTCGAACCGCCGCACGCCTGAGCCAGCACCAGGAGCAGGACGGCGATCCGGATGATCCCGGACCTCATCCTTCGATGGTATTCCCCCGCGACCCCTCCGCCAGACCCGATAGCGTCCGGACGAGTTCGACGGGCGAGCCCACGATGAGGTCGGCGTCGGCTCTAAGGGCTTCCGGAGTCTCGCTTCCGCCGACGGCGATCTTCACCGTGTGCAGCCCTTCCTCCGCGAGCTTGTCGAGAGCGGCGAAGGCTTCGATGTCGGGGAGGTCGTCGCCCGCATAGAGAGCCGCTCGTAGGTCGTGCTCTCTGATCAACCGCTCGACCGCGCCGCCCTTGCGCGAATCGCCCGCCGGCGCGAGCTCGAGCACCATCTTCCCTTCCAGCAGATCGTGGCCGGTCTCACCGGCCAGCGCGACGAGCACGGGTGCGAGTATGGCTCGCGCTCCGACCGGGTCCGCGGCCTCGCGGTAGTGCACCGCCACCGTGATCCCCTTGGGCTCGACCCACGCCCCGGGGACCTCCCGTGCCACCGCATCGAGGCGCTCCCGGAGCTCCACCGGCGTCGATGAGCCCGCCGGCAGCCCGTACAGCCCCTCGAGATGCACGCCCTTCACCGGAAGCATCCGTTGCAGGTCGGCGAGAGGCCGGCCCGAGACCACGCCGACCAGCCCGAATCGCCCGGCCAGCGAGCTGAGCGTCGCGCCCGCGCCCGCGACCGGCGCCGAATCCTCGGGGCGCTGAACGATCGGCGCCAGCGTTCCGTCGAAGTCGAGCAGGATGCCGGCTCGGCGCGGGTCGGCCACGAGCGGGCCGAGGCACTCGGCGATCGAGGTGGCCTTCACAGATCGGCGAGGATGCTGCGGTACACCGACTCGTAGCCGTCGACCATGGTGTTCGGGTGGAACCGGCTCGCGGCGTCCTCCCGGCACGCGTCGGCGGACAGCTCGCCGACCCGGCCCGCCGCGTCGGCCATGGCCTCGACACCGGAGACCAGGAACCCCGTCTCGCCGTCGCGCACGACCTCCGCAACCGCCCCGAGCGGCTCGGCGATCACCGGCGTGCCGCACGCCAGGGCCTCCGCCATGGCCAGGCCGAACGGCTCGGGCTCCCGAACCGGGAACAGCAGGGCGCGAGCGCCGGACAGGAGCTCGGCCTTTCGCTCGTTGGAGACCTCGCCGTGGAAGATCACGGTGTCTGCGTCGACGTGCGGCAGGATGCGCTCCTCGAAGAACCATCCCTCCTTGGGATGGACACGGCCCGCCAGCACGAGCGGCATGCCCGCCCGCTTCGCCACCTCGATCGCGAGGTCCTGCCCCTTGCGCTCGCACACGCGGCCGAGACACAGCAGGTAGTCCTCCTTGTCGCGCGAGAACGGCATCGAGTCGACGTCGACGGCGTTGTGCACCGTGCCGCTCCATGGAAGATCCGGCACCTCGCCGCGCTGGTAGTCGCTGATCGCCGTGAGATACACCTCGGAGGAGAACCGACGGTAGAACGACGCCCGGGCCTCATCCAGCACCATGTGCACCGTGTGGAGCACCGGCGTCGAGAGGCAGGACGCGAACGCCACGCCCAGGTAGTTCGTGTGGTCGTGGATCAGGTCGAACCCATCACCGTCGCGGTAGATCGCCGCGGCGTGCGTGTACGCCGCGCCGACGTGCACGGCGTCGGGCTCCACCTCCCAGATCCGCTCCGTCGGCGCCTCGTCGTACACGGAGCGCAGGTTGGCCTTCGTGTGAGAGTCGCCCGAGGCGAACAGGGTCACGTCGTGGCCGCGGGCCACGAGCTCCTCGACGAGCAGGCTCACGACCTGCTCGACGCCACCGTAGCCGGGCGGCGGCACGGGGATCCACACGGGGGCGACGATGCCGATCCGCACGATCGGTAAGGGTACTCGCCGGGCGTCGGCGGGGGCTACGCGACCGGGTTGGCGGCTGCGTAGTCCGAGCCGAGGTACACCGCGACCTGCACGAGCGGGCCGACGGCCGGCGTGGTGCCGGTGAGGCCCTCCGCCGGGATCGGGACCACCGCGCCGGTCGGGAAGAGCTTCTTCTTCACGCACCGGGCGGCGATCTTGTTGTCCGGCCCGCGGAAGTAGACGGTGGTGGTGGTGGACTCGCTCGGGGCGTTCCCGATGTCGGTGTCGGGATTCACGTTGTACCCGGTGTTCGTGAGCTTCGTGGCCGTGGCGGCGGCGAGCCCGGCGGTCGAGGTGGCGTTCTCCACCGCGACCCGGACACTCGACGGAGCGGGACACTGCAGCTTGGGCGGCTTCGGCGAGTTGGAGGGACCGGGGCTATGGGACGGCGACGGCGACTCCGTGGGCTGGGTGATCTCGGACGGCCCACCGGAGCTCGGGAACGCGTTGGCGATGACCACGCCCCCCACGACGACGGCAGCGACGAGGATGGCGCCTCGCACGGCGCTCGCCCTCAACGGAGCCTCTCCATCGTCACTGACCACATGGCGGCGCCATCTTCCCCCGCCCGCCACGGGCCTACAACTCGCGCCGCGAGAGGCCGGCGAACCGGGCCCGGCGCCTGGCATCGCGGAGCCGCCGCAGCCTGCCGACCAACATGGGGTCGTAGGCCAGGGCGTCCGCTCGGTCGATGAGCTCGTTCAGCAGGCGGTGATAGCTCGCGGCAGACAACCCGAGGCGTTCCCGGACCACCCGTGCCTTGGGAGCCCGGTGACGCCACCAATCGCGCTCGACGTCGAGGATCGACCGGTCGCCCTCCGAGAGCATCTCCACGAGGCCGAGGCTAACAGCCAGGTGTGACAAATCAACGAACCGCGTGGAGTGGCGAGCTACGGGAAGAGGCCGCGGGTGACGTGGGCCTCGGCCACCCTGGAGACGCCGAGGATGGTGGCGGCCATGCGGGTCGGGATCTTGCGCTCCTCGGCGATGTCGAGCACGTCGACGTAGGCGCGCTCCATGATCCGGCGAAGCTTCATGTTCACCTCGTCCTCGTCCCAGAAGTACGCCTGGAGGTCCTGGACCCACTCGAAGTAGGACACCGTCACGCCGCCGGAGTTGGCCAGGATGTCCGGTACCACCAGCACGCCCCGGTCCTCGAGGATCGCGTCGGCCTCGGGCGTGGTCGGTCCGTTCGCGCCCTCGATGATGACCTCCGCCTTGACCCGTTCCGCGTTGTTCTCGGTGATCTGTCCCTCGAGCGCCGCGGGCACGAGCACGTCGCAGGGGATCTCCAGGAGCTCCTCGTTGGTGATGGACTCCCCGCCCTCGAATCCCACCACCGTCCCCGTGTCGTCCCGGTGCGCCTCCAGGCCCGTCGGCGACAGGCCGCGAGGGTTGTACACGCCGCCGTTCACGTCGGACACCGCCACCACGATGCAGCCCAGCTCGGTCAGCAGACGCACGGCCGGGGCACCGACCTTCCCGTAACCCTGGATGGCGACGCGCGTCTCGTCGACCTTCGCTCCGCGATGCTTCAGCGTGGCCTCCGTGATGTACATGACGCCGCGCGAGGTGGCCTCGCCGCGGCCGAGCGATCCGCCGATCGACAGCGGCTTCCCCGTGACGACCCCCGGCACGGAGTGCCCGGCGATCATGGAGTACGTGTCCATGATCCAGCCCATGATCTGCTCGTCGGTACCGAGGTCGGGCGCGGGCACATCGCGCTCCGGACCGATCAGCGGGCCGATCTCCGCGGCGTAGCGCCGTGTGAGCCGCTCGAGCTCGTCGCGCGACAGCGCCTTCGGGTCGACGACCACGCCGCCCTTCGCGCCGCCGTACGGGATGCCGGCGATCGCGCACTTCCAGGTCATCCACATCGCGAGGGCCTTGACCTCGTCGAGTGTCACGGCAGGGTGGTACCGGATGCCGCCCTTCGACGGCCCGCGCGTGGTGTTGTGGTGCACGCGGTAGCCGGTGAAGACCTTCACCAGCCCGCTGTCGAGCTTGATGGGGACGGCAACGGTCAGGGAGCGCTTGGGGTTGCGCAGGACGTCGTGGACGCCCGGGTCCAGATTCATGATGCGCGACGCCTCGTCCAGTTGCGAGAGCGCCGATTCCCACGCGCTGCTCGTCACACCCACTCCCTGATCAGGCCAGGCGAGTCTAACAGTGACCCTTCGGGAATCTCGGAGCTGCGGACGGGGGCGGCCTCAGACCGCCGCCTCATGCCCCCTGCGAGCTCCGAGGTGCTTGACGAAACGCACGACCGTGCCGGGCTTGGCCGGCGTGCCCTCCTGGATCGTGACCTCGTCCACCACCGCGAGCATGATCGGGATGCCGCGCCCGGCCGTGCCATCGAGCTCGGGGATCGGAATCTTGCGCTCGAACACGCCCTCGTCGCGGACGAGGATCTCGATCGCGTGATCCTGCGATCGCCACGACAGCTCGATGCGGGCGCTGCCGGTGTGGATGACGGCGTTGACACAGGCCTCGGAGACCGCCAGCAACAGGTCGTCGCAGACCGTCTCGGGAAGCCGGTCGGCGTCGGACTGTTCGCGGATGAACTCGCGAACCTGGGAGAGGGCCGAGGGGTGCGCGCGGAAGCTCTTGTTGACCGGAAACCTGGTGACGCTCACCCGATGCGCTCCCTCGTTCGGAGACGAGGGAGCGCGCGCGACCTACTCACAACGCGTGGATTCCCTCGACGCATGAATCGTAATCCTCCTGGCGCAGATTTCCATCACACGGCGATCAATGCAAATGGGAGGCGATCGAGCAGATCGACAAGTCCGATCACGCCGTCCGTGACGGAGATCTCCGCTCCCGTGAACACGTTGCGCCACCGATGCGGCGCACGGTCGGGCAACGCGAGCGTCGTGTCGTTCCACGTCGCGGGCCCGATGGGGAAACGGTCGGGTTCGGTCGCATCGAGGACGAGTCGCGGGACCACGGCGACGGCCCAGCGCGATCGCAGACGACGCGCGAACGCGAGAACGCTGTTCGCTCGTGGACCTCTCGCCTCGATCGGGATGTACGAACCCCGCGTGAAGAGCTCGGGATCGTTGCGCCGCAAGGCCAGGGCGGCCCGCACCACGTGCAGCTTCAGTCGTCCGTCGCGCCACCCTCGCAGGAGCTCGTCCGGATCCTCTGGAAGGGACGCGAGCATCTCGGCCGCTCGATCGAGGTCGAACGGCTCTCGGTTGTCGGGATCGACGAGACGAAGGAACCAGGTCTCGGTTCCGCGATAGAAGTCGGGGATACCGGGCGCGGCGACCTTCACCACCACCTGAGCGAGCGCGTTGACGACGCCGGCGATCTCGATCCGGCGGCGGAAGGCCTGGAGATCCGACCGGAGGTGTGCGCCCTCCGGGCCCATGAGGGCTCGAACGAATCCGAGCAACGCATCCTCGTGTTTCTCGTTCGGTTCCATCCAACTCGTGTGGACCTTGGCCTCGCGGGCAGCCTTGCGCGCGAATGACTCGATGCGCGCCGCGAGACCCGCTTCGTCGGCCGCATCGAGTGGCCAGACGCCCACGAGGGTCTGGTAGATCAGGAGCTCCTCCGAGGCGTCGGGGACGAGCTCGCCGTCGACCGGCTGCTTCCAGCGCGCCGCCATGTCGCTCCATCGCCGCACGGCGCTGCTCCACGCCGACGGCTCCTCCGAGAGGACGGAGAGCACCGCACGGACATCCTCGCTCCGCTTCGAGTCGTGCGTCGAGGTCGCCGACAGCGCGGTCGGCGCCGCCCTCGCTCTCGCTCGACACATGCGGTGGAAGGCCTCCGGTCCCCCGGCCGCCGTCCCCGGATGCGCCCCGACGTCGTTCCGCGAGATGAGGAGCGGGTAGTCGTACAGCGCCGTGTCCTCCACGCCCTTGGCCGTCACCGGGCCGGTGAGCTGCTGCCAGCGCAGCACGAGCTCGAGGGCGTGCCGTCCGCCGCGCTCGAGGAGCAACACCGATCGCACGAGCTCGACGGCGGCCCGGGACCTGCCCCGCAGGCCGCGGCGGGCATCCCGTGCGGCGCGCTCGATGAAGCGGCGATCTCGTTGCGAGACCTCCCGCCCTCGGATGTACGTGCGGTACACGGGGAGCCGGGCCGTGACCTCGGCGAGGGCCGCACGGAGGCTCTCGTCGTCGGAGGCATGAGGGCCGAGCGCCGCCCGCAGGTCGGCCACGACGCTTCCGAGCTGGCCGCTGAACAACTGATCCATGACCTGCCGCTGCTTCTTCGCCGCGAGCTCCTCGAAGTCCTCGGGCCGCTCGCTGAACGACGCGCCGAACACCCGCAGCTCCTCCACGCCGTCCGGATCCACGAACACATCGCCCAGCGCGCTCGCGAACTCGTAGCCGGTGGTTCCCTGCACCGGCCACTCGGGGGGCAGCGTCTCGTCGTCGCCGAGGATCTTCTCCACCCAGATCGGGACGTCGGGGCCGACGGCGCCGCGGAGTCGTTCGAGATAGCCGGTCGGATCGCGCAGCCCATCCACGTGATCGACCCGCAGTCCCGTCACGCGGCCCGCCTCGACCAGCTCCAGGACCAGCGCGTGCGTCGCCTCGAACACACGCGGATCCTCCTGCCGCAACGAGACGAGATCCGAGATGTCGAAGAACCGCCGGTAGTTGATGCGCTCGGCGGCGTCGCGCCAGTGGCCGAGGATGTAGCCCTGCGCCTCCAGCACCGCGGGGACGTCGCGCCCGCCGCCGCCCGTGCCGGGTGCCACCGGGAACACGTGCTCGTGGTACCGCAGGACGGGTTCGTCGCCCTCGTCGTCGGCGACGAGCTCCCCGCACTCCAGGACCTCGTCCAGCGAGGCACCGAGGACCGGGACGAACAGCTTGCCGCCGTGGCGCTCCCAGTCCACATCGAAGAACGAGGCGTACTGTGACTCCCGTCCCCGGCGCAGGACGTCCATCCACCAGCGGTTCTCCGACGACGCGGCCATGTGGTTGGGCACGATGTCGAGCACCAACCCCATACCTCGCTCGCGCAGCTCGCCGGTGAGGGCCTCGAACGCGGGCGAGCCGCCGAGCTCCGGTGCGATCTGCGTGGGATCCGTCACGTGGTACCCGGACGTGCCGGGCCGGGCAGCGAGGAGCGGCGACGCGTACAGGTCGCTCACCCCGAGCGACTGCAGGTACGGCAACGCGCGCCGGGCGTCATCCAGAGCGAAGCCGTCGCCGAACTGCAAACGGTACGTGGCGACCATGGCGCGGGTCACGGGTGCCCGCGCTACCGCTCGGCGTGGCGCAGCAGGATCAGCGAGTGGGCCACGAGGTTGATGGCCTCCTGGCGGATGGGCCGCGATCCCGGCCGGGCCGTGTTCAGCGCCTCGTGCCAGATGCCGGACTCCTCGAGCTGCGGCAGCACGAAACGCCTGGAACGCGTCCCCCCGTTCAGCAGCAGGAGCAGGGTGTCGCCGAAGACTGGCCTGCCGCGCTCGTTGACCTCGTCGGTTGCCTGGCCCGAGATCAACATGCCGAGCACGTGGTTCGCGGGGTCGGCCCAGTCCGCGTCGGTGAACTCGGCGCCGTCCGCGCGGATCCACGTGATGTCCTTGAGACGCTCGCCGGCGACGGGCCTCCCGGTGAAGAACGAGCGGCGGCGGAGCACGGGATTCGAGCGGAACACCTGAAGGAGCTGCCGGGTGAACTCGAGGAGCTCGCGATCCTCGGGGTCGAGATCCCAGTCCACCCAGCTGATCTCGTTGTCCTGGCAGTACGCGTTGTTGTTGCCCTGCTGCGTGCGGCCCATCTCGTCGCCGTGGAGCATCATCCGCACGCCCTGGGAGAACAGCAGGGTGGCCAGGAAGTTGCGCTTCATGCGCTCGCGCATGCGCTTGATGTGCGGGGCGTCGGTCGGTCCCTCCGCGCCCCAGTTCCGGGAGTAGTTCTCGTCGTGACCGTCCTGGTTCCCCTCGCCGTTGGCCTCGTTGTGCTTGTGCTCGTAGCTCACGAGGTCGTTGAGGGTGAAGCCGTCGTGGGCGGTCACGAAGTTGATCGTGGCGTAGGTGCGCCGGCCGCTCTGCTCGTACATGTCGCTCGATCCCGACAGACGGAAGGCGAGCTCGGAGACCTGTCCGGGGTCGCCGCGCCAGAACCGCCGGACGCAGTCGCGGTACTTGTCGTTCCACTCCGCCCACCCCACCGGGAAGTTGCCGACCTGGTAGCCGCCCTCGCCGACATCCCAGGGCTCGGCGATGAGCTTCACCTGTGAGAGCGTCGGGTCCTGCTGGATGATGTCGAAGAACGTTCCGAGGCGGTTCACCTCGTACAGCTCGCGCGCGAGCGTCGACGCCAGATCGAACCGGAACCCGTCGACGTGCATGTCCACGGCCCAGTACCGAAGGCTGTCCATGATCAGCTGGATCGTGCGGGGGTGGAGCATGTTCAAGCTGTTGCCGGTGCCGGTGAAGTCGATGAGGTAGCGGGGATCCTCGGGGTTCAGCCGGTAGAAGGCGTCGTGGTCGACCCCGCGGAGCGAGAGGGTCGGGCCCATGTGGTTGCCCTCGCCGGTGTGGTTGTAGACCACGTCGAGGATCACCTCGATCCCCGCCCGGTGCAGGGTCTTCACCATCGACTTGAACTCCTCGACCTGCTTGCCGGGGACCTGCGCGTACTTCACCTCCGGCGCGAGGAAGGCGATCGAGTTGTAGCCCCAGTAGTTGGCGAGGCCTCGCTCGGTGAGGAACCGCTCGGGCACGAACTGGTGGATCGGCAGCAGCTCCACGGCGGTGACGCCGAGCGCGAGCAGGTGATCGATGACCGGGTCGCTGGCCATGCCGAGGTAGGTGCCGCGCAGCTCCTCGGGAACCTGCGGATGACGCATGGTCATGCCGCGGACGTGGCACTCGTAGATCACGGTGCGGTTCCAGGGCGTGAGGGGCTTGCGGTCGTCGCCCCACGAGAACTCCGGCTCCGCGACCAGGCACTTCGGCATCTCGCCGGCGTCGTCGCGATCGTCGAAGGAGAGATCCTCCTCGGCGTCACCGATCGTGTAGCCGTACATGGCGTCGGTCCACTGCACCTGGCCGCTGATGGCCTTGGCGTAGGGATCGATCAGGAGCTTCTTCGGGTTGAAGCGGTGGCCGCGCTGCGGCTCGTAGGGACCGTCGATGCGGTACCCGTAGAGCTGGCCGGGGCGCACGTCGGGCAGATAGGCGTGCCAGATGAGATCGGTGCGCTCGTGCAGATCGATCTCGTCGGTGGCCTTGGCGTCGTCGGGGTGATCGAAGAGGCAGAGCGTCACCGCGGTGGCGTGCTCGGAGAAGATGGCGAAGTTGACGCCCTCGCCGTCCCACGTGGCGCCTTGCGGATAGGGCGCGCCCGGCCAGATCCTCATGGTCGGTCGCCCTCCGTCTTCGACAGCACGACGAAAGAAACCCCCCTCGCGTGAGCGGGGGGGCCGTTCGTGGAACCCATGAGGACCGTCCACTCGCCCGCCGGCAGGGACACTTCCTGCTCGTTGGTGCCGAAGTTGAAGACGGCGAGAGCCTCGTGCGCGCCAGCTTTGCGGTGGACGGTCATGAGGGCTCGGTCCTTGTCGGTGGCGACGTCCATGGTGGTCCTGTCGAGGGATCGGAGGGCGGGGTGATCCTTTCGGATGCGGAGGAGGTCACGGTACAGGGCCAGGATCGAGGCGTGCGGTTCCTTGTGCTTGAGGCGGTGGTCGAGCTTGGAGGACTCGAAGGTGGTCTCGTCCTGCGGATCGGGGACGTCGTCGGCCCAGCCGAAGGAGGCGAACTCCTCGCGGCGTCCTCGACGGACGTTCTCGACGAGGTCGGGATCGGTGTGGCCGACGAAGTACTGGAAAGGGGCGAGCTCACCGTACTCCTCGCCCATGAAGAGCAGGGGAACGAAGGGCGCGAGCAGGAGAACACCGGCGATGAGCTTCAGGTGCTCGGTGGAGAGCGTGCTCGACAGGCGGTCGCCGGTCGACCGGTTGCCGACCTGGTCGTGGTTCTGGGCGAACACCACGAGGCGCTCGCCGGGAATGGCACGCGACGAGCTGCCGAATTGGCGTCCGCGGAACGGCGAGTACTGGCCGGAGTACACGAACCCCTCGCGGTACGCCGTCCCGAGCTGCTCGAGCGAGCCGAAGTCCTCGTAGTAGCCCTGCCGCTCGCCGGTCACGTACGCGTGCAGCGCGTGGTGGAAGTCGTCGGACCACTGCGCGTGGAGGCCGAGCCCGCCGCGATCGCGGGGCGCCACGACCCGGGCGTCGTTCTGGTCGGTCTCCGCGATGAGCAGCAACGGCCGGTCGTGCGCGTCGGCTGCCTCGGAGAGCTCCTGGAGGAAGGGACGTGCCGACGTGTCCACGATGCCGTGGATCGCGTCGAGCCGGAGCGCGTCGACGTGGAACTCGTCCGACCACCGCAGAGCGTTCTCGATGAAGTACCGCCTGACCTCGTCCGAGCCGGGCCCGTCGAAGTTGATGGCCCCGCCCCACGGCGTGCGGTACCGGTCCGTGAAATAGGGGCCGTACTCCCCGAGCACGTTCCCCTCGGGCCCGAAGTGGTTGTAGACGACGTCGAGCACCACGGCCAGGCCTCGCCGATGACACTCGTCGACGAGGCGCTGCAACCCGGCGGGCCCACCGTAGGAGTCCTGGACCGCGAAGGGGAAGGCGCCGTCGTAGCCCCAATTCCTCGATCCGGGGAACTGTGCCACGGGCATGATCTCGACGGCGGTGATCCCGAGGTCCGCGAGCTCGTCGAGATGCGGCACGACGGCGTCGAATGTCCCATCCGTGGTGAACGCTCCCACGTGGAGCTCGTAGATCACGAGGTCAAACAGCGCGATGCCGCCCCACTCCTCGTCCGTCCACCGGAAGCGCAGCGGGTCGATGACCTCCGAGGGACCGTGCACGCTCTCGGGTTGGAAGCGGGACGCCGGGTCCGGCAGATCCCGCCCGTCCAGGCGAAAGAGATACCGCGCCCCCTCCCCGACGCCTTCCACGACCGCCCTGCGGTACCTGCGCTCGCCGGAGTCCATCTTCACCACGGTTTGCTCGGGTTCCACGACGTGCAGCTCCACCTCGCGGGCGCGGGGAGCCCACACCACGAACTCGGTTCCGCCGTCGCCAAGGGGGGTCGCGCCGAGCAACGAGCTCACGTCGAACGTCCGCTACTCGTCCGGGGCGAGGAACAGGCAGCCCAGTGGGGGCAGGGTCAGGTTGAGCGCGCGCGGCCGCCCGTGCACGGAGTACGGCAGCGCCTCCTTGCCTCCCAGGTTGCCCTGGCCGGATCCGCCGTAGTGCTCACCGTCGCTGTTCAGGACCTCGCGCCAGAACCCGCCGCGTGGGACCCCCACCATGTAGTTGCTCCGGGGCACCGGGGTGAAGTTGAACGCGCACACCACCAGGTCCTCCGGCAACGCGCCGCGCCGAAGCAGCACGGCCACGCTGTTCTCGCTGTCGTTCGCATCGATCCACTCGAACCCGGCCGGATCGGTGTCGAGGCGGTGCATCGCCGGCACCTCGCGGTACAGGTGGTTGAGGTCCTGCACCCATCGCTGCATGCCCGCGTGGAGCGGGTGCTCGAGAAGGTCCCACTCGATGGCGCCGTCGTGGTTCCACTCGTGGCCCTGGCCGATCTCGCCCCCCATGAACAGGAGCTTCTTGCCGGCCTGGGCGTACTGGTAGCCGAGCAGCAGCCGGAGATTGGCGAACCGCTGCCACTCGTCGCCCGGCATCTTCCCGATGAGGGAACCCTTCCCGTGCACGACCTCGTCGTGCGACAGCGGGAGCATGAAGTTCTCGCTGAACGCGTACAGCATGCGGAACGTCAGACGGTCGTGGTGGTACTTGCGGTGGATGGGCTCTCTGGAGAAGTACTCGAGCGTGTCGTGCATCCACCCCATGTCCCACTTCATCCCGAAGCCGAGCCCGCCGACGTGTGTGGGGCGCGAGACCGACGGCCACGCGGTCGACTCCTCGGCGATGGTCTGAGTATCCGGGTGCTCGCGGTACACGTCCTCGTTCATGCGTCGCAAGAAGGAGATCGCGTCCAGGTTCTCGCGGCCTCCATACTCGTTCGGGATCCACTCGCCGGCCTTGCGCGAGTAGTCCAGGTAGAGCATCGAGGCCACGGCGTCAACGCGAAGCCCGTCGGCGTGATACCTCGACAGCCAGTGCAGGGCGCTCGACAGCAGGAACGACCGGACCTCGTTGCGGCCGTAGTTGAAGATGTAGCTGTTCCAATCGGGGTGGATGCCCTTGCGCGGATCGGCGTGCTCGAACAGATGCGTGCCGTCGAACGTGCCGAGCGCGAACGCGTCGGTCGGGAAGTGCGACGGTACCCAGTCCAGGATGACCCCGATCCCCCGCTGGTGCAGCCTGTCGACCAGGTACATGAAGTCCTGCGGGGTGCCGAAGCGGGCGGTTGGCGCGAAGAAGCCGGTGCACTGGTAGCCCCACGATCCGTAGAACGGGTGCTCCATGACCGGCAGGAACTCGACGTGCGTGAATCCCATGCGCTCGACGTAGTCACCGAGCTCGTCCGCGAGCTCGCGGTAGGACAGCGACCAGCCGTCGGGACCGCGCATCCAGGATCCGATGTGGACCTCGTACACCGACATCGGCGCCTCGAGGGAGTTCCGGCCGGCGCGTGTCGTCATCCACTCCGTGTCGCCCCAGTCGTAGTCGAGGTCCCACACGATCGACGCGGTGTTCGGCGGCACCTCGTAGAAGAGCGCGAAGGGGTCCGTCTTGTCGGCGAAGAACCCGGCGCCGCGCCCGCGGACGTGGAACTTGTACAGCGTGCCGGGCCCGACACCGGGGACGACCCCCTCCCAGATGCCGGACTGCTCCCGGGGAAGGAGCTGGTGCGTCTCGCGGTCCCAGCCGTTGAAGTCCCCGAGGACGGAGACGGACTCGGCGTCCGGGGCCCAGACGGCGAACGACGTGCCGTCCTCCACCGGGTGCGCGCCGAGCTTGTCCTGCAGGTGACCGTGGGTCCCCTCGTTGAAGAGGTAGAGGTCGTCGGAGGAGAGCAAGCTCATGTCGTGCCGGACGGCGTGCTCGGTCGTCGCGGTCCTGCCCACGGTCTCCCTTCCTCGTGCGTCGTCGCCCGGGCCGTTCCCCGGTCCCGGGACACCTCTTGCAACGTACCCAGAACCTCCGGCATCTCACGGAATCGCTCGAACGGATGCCTGGCCTTCCGGACCCAGTTCCGGCGCTCCTTGCTCGTGCCGGGCGTGTTCTGGGGGCGCGTCTCGTCCCACAGGTCCTCCAGGTTGACCAGGACCGTGCGGGACTCGCTCCGAGCCAGGTACCGGAGGGCGGCGACCATCGCGTCGTGGCCGGAGGTCGCTCGCTTCGCCAGCAGGCCGGCACTGCGGAGGTACGCCGCGAGCGACCGCTTGAGCTTGCTCCGCTCCGCGCGCTCCTCACGGGCGCCCTTCGCGTCGAACAGGCCGAGGTCGACGCGGTCATCGATGTCCAGCCCGTCCCAGATCGCGGCGAACGGCGGCATGTCGTGCGTGTTGAGCGACGCCTGTGAGCTCTCCGGTACCCGGCCCAGGGGGACGCGGTGCTCGGGCCGCAACTCGTACTGCAGCACGTACGAGCGACGCACGCCACGACGTTTCATGGTGCGGCGCACCTCCTTCGGGACCGTGCCGAGGTCCTCGCCGACGACGACCGTCCTCGCCCGGTGCGACTCCACGGCGAGGACGGCGTAGAGCTCCTCGTGGGGATAGGTGACGTACACGCCTTCCTTGGGACCCATGCCCTCCGGGACCCAGAACAGCCGGTGCATCCACATCACGTGATCGATGCGGAGCAGGCTGGCGTGCCGCATCAGGTGCCTGAGGCAGGCGATGGGATACGTAGAGCGCCCCTCGCGCAGCGCGCGGGGGTTGAGCGGCGCGAAGCCCCAGTTCTGGCCCTCGCTGAAGAACGGGTCCGGCGGGGCGCCGCCGGTGACCCCCTGCGCGAAAACGTGCTGATGCCGCCACGCGTCGTAGCCGTCGGGGTGGACCCCGAGCGGAAGATCGAGGAACAACGCGTCGCCGCCCTCGGACCGGCGATCGAGCTCCTTGAACTGCCGCTCCGCGAGGAGCTGGACGTACGTGTGATAGCGAACGACGGCCGGGTCGAGGTCCGCGGCGCGCAGCTTCCCGGGTGTCGCGCTGAACGGCCACTCGTCGCGCTCGGGTCCGAATCGCTCGACGGCGGCGCGGAACCGCGCGTACTCCTGGACCTGACCGAGACGCTCCCGTCCGACGCCGGACGGAACGTCGTCGGAGACATCCGCGAGGTGCTCGAGGACCCTTCGCTTCAGCGACGCCACGAGGCGGTAGTCGACGTGCCGCTTCCGTCGGGCCGCCGCGATGTCGTCGCGGAATCGCTTCGATGCGAGGAGACGCCTCGCCTTCGGCGAACGCTCGAGCTCCGGGGCGCGCTCGACATCGACGTAGAGCTCGTTCCAGAACATGCGGCTGACCGGGGAGTACGGGCTGGGCTCGAACGGCTCGTCGAGGAAGGCCGCGAGCATCGGCAGCGTGCCGACCACCCCGCCACCGAGTGACTGCATCCACTCCATGAGCGCGGTGAGATCCGTCAGGTCCCCGGCCCCCCAGTCGCGGGCGGTCCGGAGCGCGTACAACGGGAGGAACACGCCCCATCCGTGGTCGTCCTCGCGCTCGTAACAGCGGCTCGGGGCCGAGATCACGAGGCGCTGCAGGGGCCCCGCGCCCGTGCGGTGGTAGCCGAACGGCAGCCGGGCATCGAGCGGCGCCTCCGAGCCATCCTCGAGCAGGACCCTCCCGCGCGCCGACGGAGGAAGCCCCAGGACCCCGTCCCAAGCCACGAGCGGCGTCACACGCTCGACGTCGGCCTCCTCCTCGAGGGCGGGCCCAACATCAGCCATCGACTCGACGGGCGCACCGAGCGCCCGCAGCGCGGCGAGGAGGGCCTCGTCGGATGCCCGGCGCCGGACGTGCGTGACGTCCTCGTAGGACGTCTGGACCCCGTGGAGCTTCGCGAGGCGTCGGAGCGCACTCGCCTCGGAGCGACGGGTCGTCAACCGGAGAGCAGCTGCAGGATGCCCTGCATGGGGATGGCCACCCAGTCCGGGCGGTTGTTGACCTCGTAGCTGAGCTCGTACACGGCCTTCTCGAGCAGGAACGAGTCGAGCAGCACGGCGAGCTCCGTCCGGTCGGCGGGAACGAAGCTCGATCCGTCGGCGTTCTCGAGGTAGCTCCCCAGGAATGCCGCCTGGACCCACGCGTTCCAGAACCGCAGCCACGGCTCGAGCCGTTCGGGGTGCTCGGGTCGCACGCCACCCGGAGGGCCGTGCAGCAGCGACAGCGCCGCGTAGTGGTACGAGCGGAGCATGCCGGCGACGTCGCGCATCGCGGAGCGCTTCAACCGCCGCTGCGAGACGGGCCGGGCCGGCTCTCCCTCGAAGTCGATGATCACGAAGTCCTTGCCGGTCCACAGAACCTGCCCGAGGTGGTAGTCGCCGTGCGTGCGGATGAGCGTCGCGGTGATGCGCTCGTGCAGCAGCCGCTCGAAGCGCTTGAGGATCTCGTCCTCCTTGTCCGCGATCTCGGCGGCCTGCGGCATGCGAGCGAGGCGTCCCCGCAGCGTGCGGAACACCTGGCGGGTCATCGTCCGCATCGACTGGTAGGTGGAACGACGCTTGAACGGCGTGAACGGCTCGGGCGCGAACGCGGGGTCGTCCGCGTCGGATGCCAGCGCGACGTGCAGCTCGGCCGTCCGCTTGCCGAGGAGCCGGGCCGACTCGAGATACGCGCCGATCGTCTCGAACGCGAGGTCCGGCGGGCGCAGCGACATCAGGTCGACCGGGCGCATCCGGTCGGGGATCGGGGGATGGGTGTCGGGGCGGGCCAGCGCCTGTTCCACGAAATCCTCGAGCGCGTCGTGCGTGTACTTCCAGGCGTCGCCCTCGTTCTGCACGTACCCCTGGAGGATGCCGAGCGTGAGCGGCTCACGGGACCCCCCGACGTACTCCAGGGCACCCGTGGCCGGAGGGATCGCGTCGAACCCGACCCGCTCGGTGAGGAACGCGCCGATCTCGAGGTCGGGGTTGAGTCCCTCCTCGAGCCGCCGGAAGAGCTTGAGGATGAGCTTGTCGCCGTAGACGATCGACGTATTGCTCTGCTCGGCCTGCACGACTTGGGGCTCGAGCGCGGCGCCCGCCTCCCGCACGATGCGGCGGAGCGACCGGCCGGGCAGCGCCGCCAGGCGTCCCTCCGACCCGGCGATGCGGCGGCGCCGCACGATCGCGTCCAGCAACGCCATCGAGAAGTCCCTGTCGAAGATGGCGTCGAAGAGCACCACATCGCCCTCCGGCGTGGACAGGCGGGTGATCGCGGAAAGCTCGTGGATCTCCGCTCCCGGCTCGATGGGCTGCGCCGCGATCGGCAGTACGTAGCTCTCGGGGTCGCCCTCGGCGTACTCCACCTGGACCATGGCCACGCATGCCTCGCCGCCCGCGTCCCCCGTCGGCACCGGGATCGTCTCCACGATGTGCGCATGCTTCACCCGGCGCGCCTTGCCCCCGAACCACCGGCGAGTGGGCAGGTACCGCGGCAGCGCCGTCTCCAGCTGATTGCGGGCCCGGCCCGTGAACACCCGCTGCCACGGGCCATTCACCGTGATCGTGGGCGGATCCCACGGCTCGCCGGCCCTCACCTCCTCCGGCTGGGCCTGCAGCGCGAACCAGTAGAACCCGTGCGGCGAGAGTGTCAGGAAGTACGGGAGCTCCCCGATCTTCGGGAACTCCGTGCCCCCGAACAGCTCGACCGGCACCATCTCCCGGTACTGCGAGAGGTCGAGCTCCACGTACTGCGCATGCCGCGACAGGTTCACCACCACGAGGATCCGCTCGTCGCCGAAGGAGCGCAGGTAGGTGAGCACCTTGCGGTTCTCCGGGTACAGGAACTCGAGTGAGCCGCGGCCGAAGGCCTGGTAGCGCTTGCGAAGCGCGACCATCCGTTTCGTCCACCATAGCAGGGAGTTCGGGTTGGCCTGCTGCGACTCCACGTTGATCGACTCGGCGTGGTACTCGGGATCGATGATCACCGGCGCGTACAGCCGCTGCGGGTTGGCCTTCGAGAACCCCCCGTTGCGGTCGGCCGACCACTGCATCGGCGTGCGGACGCCGTTGCGGTCGCCGAGGTAGATGTTGTCGCCCATGCCGAGCTCGTCGCCGTAGTAGACGACCGGCGTCCCGGGCATCGAGAACAGCAGGCCGTTCATCATCTCGATGAGGCGGCGGTCGTTGCCGAGGAGCGGCGCGAGACGGCGGCGGATCCCGAGGTTGATGCGAGCCTGAGGATCCTGGGCGTACACGCGGTACATGTAGTCGCGCTCCTCGTCGGTGACCATCTCGAGCGTGAGCTCGTCGTGGTTGCGCAGGAACAGCGCCCACTGCGCGACTTCCGGGACCTGCGGCGTCTGCGACATGATGTCGATGATCGGGAAGCGGTCCTCCATGCGCGTGGCCATGAACATGCGCGGCATGAGCGGGAAGTGGAACGCCATGTGGCACACGTCGCCGTCGCCGAAGTAGGCCACGGCGTCCTCCGGCCACTGGTTCGCCTCGGCCAGGAGCATGCGGTCGTCGAACCGGTGGTCGACGTGGGCGCGAAGCTCACGCAGGAACCCCAGCGTCTCCGGGAGGTTCTCGCAGTTCGTCCCCTCCCGCTCGAACAGATACGGGACGGCGTCGAGTCGCATGCCGTCCACGCCCATCTCCATCCAGAAGTCGACGACCTCGAACATGGCCCGGCGGACCTCGGGGTTGTCGAAGTTGAGATCCGGCTGATGGGAGTAGAAGCGGTGCCAGTAGTACTGCTGCGCGACGGGATCCCACGCCCAGTTCGACGACTCGAAGTCCTTGAAGATGATGCGGGCGTCGCCGTAGCGATCCGGGCTGTCGCTCCACATGTAGAAGTCCCGGGCCGGCGAGCCGGGCTTCGAGCGGCGCGCCCGCTGGAACCAGGGGTGCTGGTCGCTCGTGTGGTTGAGCACGAGCTCGGTGATCACGCGCAGCCCGCGGCGGTGGGCCTCGCGCAGCAGCTGCCTGAAGTCGCGAAGCGTGCCGTACTGCGGATGGATCTGCTTGTAGGCCGCGATGTCGTAGCCGTCGTCGCGCAGGGGCGAGGGATAGAAGGGCAGGAGCCACACGGCGGTCACGCCGAGGTCCTGGATGTAGTCGAGCTTCTGGATCAGGCCCTTGAGATCGCCGATGCCGTCGGCGTTGGAATCGTGGAACGCGCGGACGTGCAGCTCGTACACGACCGCGTCCTTGTACCAGAGCGACGGAGCGGGTTCGGTTCGTGCCCTGGGCGCCTCCATCGACCTCCCTAGAGGTAGTACTCGAAGTCGTGCTCGTTGCGGACGTGGTGACGGATCCGGAACACGTGCGCCGGCACCACGTGCGGGTTGAGTTCGACGAAGTTGTGCTCGCCCTCCCACAGGAACCGGGCGTCGGTGAGCAGATCGTGGACCTGGAACGACCCCGACGGGTCGAGCCCGAGGTCGGCCAGCGGAAGGCCCAGCCATCCCGACTGCGTGTGCCCGGGATCGAGGTTCACCACCATCACGATCACGTTGTCGCGGTCCTCGGTGAACTTCGTGTACGCGATGAGCTGGTCATTGTCGATCGGCAGGAACCACAGGCGCTCGTTCGACTGCAGCGCAGCGTTCTCCCTGCGGATGCGGTTCACCCGCGCGATGAACGGCGCCAGCGAGTCGTCCCGGTCGAGATCCCAGTGCCGGATCTCGTACTTCTCGGAGTGCAGGTACTCCTCGGACCCCGGCCGGATCGGCTCGTGCTCCATCAGCTCGAACGCCGGCCCGTAGATGCCGTAGCTCGCGCCCAGCGTCGCGGCGAGCACGAGGCGGTTCATGAAGGCCGGACGACCGCCGAGCTGCAGGTACTCGTTGAGGATGTCCGGAGTGTTCGGCCACAGGTTCGGCCGGAAGTACTCCCGCACCTCGGTCCGCGTGAGCTCCGTGAGGTACTCGATGAGATCGTGCTTCGTGTTGCGCCACGCGAAGTACGTGTAGCTCTGCGTGAACCCCGCCTTGGCCAGGCGATACATGACCTTCGGCCGCGTGAACGCCTCGGACAGGAACACGATCTCGGGGTGGTCGCGCTTGACCTCACCGATCAGCCACTCCCAGAACCGGAACGGCTTCGTGTGCGGGTTGTCGACGCGGAAGATGCGAACGCCGTGCCCGATCCAGAACTCGACCACGCTCTTGAGCTCGTCCCACAGCTCACGCCATGACTCCGACTCGAAGTCGAGGGGGTAGATGTCCTCGTACCGCTTCGGTGGGTTCTCGGCGAACTGCACCGTGCCGTCCGGGCGGTGCTTGAACCACTCCGGGTTCGTCTTGACGTACGGGTGATCCGGGGAGCACTGGAACGCGACGTCCAGCGCGACCTCGATGCCGTGGCGGTCGCGGGCCGTCGCGACGAGATGATCGAAGTCCTCGATCGTTCCCAGGTCCGGATGCACGGCCTTGTGGCCGCCCTCCCCCGATCCGATGCCCCACGGGCTGCCGGGGTCGCGCTGCCCGGCGTGCGACGTGTTGTTCGGGCCCTTGCGGTTGGTGTGCCCGATGGGATGGATGGGCGGCAGGTACAGCACGTCGAATCCCAGGTCCTCGACGTACCCCAGGCGAGCCTCGACGTCCTTGAAGGTGCCGTGCCGTCCGGGCGTCGGCGCCGTCGAGCGAGGGAAGAGCTCGTACCAGGTGCTGAACCTGGCGTCCGGCGGATCCACCAGCACCTCGAGCTCGCGCTCGTACGTCACGGCCTCGGAGCGATCCGGGGCGCGAGCCACGAGCGCGGCCAGCTCGTCGTCGAGCGCGGCGTCGACGTCGCCGTCCTTCACCAGGGTGCAGAACCGGCGGAGCTCGCGGCCGACGCCGCCCTTGCCGCGGCGGATGGCGCGCTCCACGAGCTCGGCGCCGGTCAGGATGTCCACAGAGACGTCCTGTCCGGCCTCGACCTTCCTGCCGAAGTCCCGGCGCCACGACGCGAAGCGGTCGACCCACCCGCGGACCGTGAAGCGGTACCGGCCCAGGTCGGTCACTGGGAACCGCCCCTGCCACCGGTCGTTCTCCACGTGAGCCATCGGGGCGTCGAGCCAGTCCCGATCCTGGGCGCGCCGGAACCGGATCTCGGCTGCGAGCACGTCGTGGCCGTCGCAGAACACGTCGGCCTCCACCAGCACGTCCTCGCCCACCGAGCGCTTCGCCGGGAAGCGGCCGGCGTCGATCTCCGGCCTGACGCGCTCGATCACGACCCGGCGCCTCCCGTTCCGGGGGTTGCTCACGTCTGCGGCCATCACCGGCAACCTATCGCACGCCCCCCCGCTCCCACGAAACCGTGCCCGGGATGCGGCCGGTCTACGCTCGGAGCGTGACGGAGCGGGAGATCCTGATCGACGCACGCGGAGCCGCTCTGGCCGGCGATCTCTCGGTGCCGGACGGCGCGCGAGGCGTGGTGACGTTCGCCCACGGCTCGGGCAGCAGCCGCCACAGCCCGAGGAACCGGGCGGTGGCGACCGCCATGCAGCAGCGCGGGTTCGCCACGCTGCTCATGGACCTCCTCACCGAGGACGAGGAGCGCCAGGAAGCGCGCGCCGGCCACCAGGGGTTCGACATCGAGCTGCTGGCCCAGCGGCTGGCGGCCGCGATCGACGGACTGCCGTCGCTGGCGCCGGGCCTTCCGATCGGCCTGTTCGGCGCGAGCACCGGCGCCGCGGCGGCGCTGGCGGCGGCGGCCGTCAGGCCCGCGATCGGTGCGGTCGTCTCCCGCGGCGGGCGACCGGACCTGGCCGGCGACGTCCTCGGCGACGTATCGGCTCCGACACTGCTGATCGTGGGAGCGCGCGACGACCAGGTGCTGGAGCTGAATCGCCAGGCGATGTCGCGGATGCGGTGCCAGGTCTCCCTCGAGATCGTTCCCGGCGCAGCGCATCTGTTCGAGGAGCCCGGCGCCCTCGAGGAGGTCTCCCGGCTCGCCGGGGATTGGTTCGAGCTGGCGGTCGGATTCGAACCGACGACCTAGCGATTACAAATCGCTTGCGCTACCGGACTGCGCCACGCCAGCGTCCTCCGAGTCTACGCGCTCGCTCTGCCGATCCATGGATGGAAGGACGTAGGCGAACAGCGCCGCGGCGAGTGCGGCCGACGCGTTGAGCGACTCCACCCGCCCGCGCATCGGAAGGGACACCAGGATGTCGCACCCCTCTCGGACCAGACGCGACAGACCGGCACCCTCGGACCCGATGACCAGGGCCGCCGCACTCTCGGGCCCGGGCGCGTCGTAGATGGTTGCGCGGGCCGACCCGTCGAGCCCGATCACCGTGACCCCCCGGTCCTTCAGGTTCTCGAGGGTCCGTCGGAGGTTGGTGACTCGCGCGAGCGGGAGATGCAGCAGCGCGCCGGCCGAGGCCCGGATGGCCGCGGGGGAGATGCCGGCCGAGCGCCGCTCGCGGGTCACCATCACCCTGACCCCGGCCGCCTCGGCCGCGCGGGCGGCAGCGCCGAGATTGTGCGGATCGGTCACGCCGTCCAGCACCACGAGGATGTCGCGCGGGCCGAAGGATCGCTGCAGGATGTCGGACTCGCGGAGCTCGCGGGGGAGGTGCACCCGCGCCGCGACGCCGTGATGGTCGGTCCCCATCCCGTCCAGCGTCGACCGGGGGACCTCGCGCGGCTCGAGTCCGGCCTGCTCGGCGGCATCGAGCACGCCGCGCAGCGCAGGCGTGGATCGCACCCACCCGCCGACGAGCACCTCCCTGGCCAGCCCGCCGCGGATCGCTTCGGCCACGGCTCTGCGGCCGGTGATCCACAGCGGCTCGTCGCGGCGGTCCGGCCCGCGACGGGTTCCGTTGCGTCGTTCCGACGTGCGCCGGGGCTTCACGCGAGGTCCAGGACGGCCAGCGCGATGCACCCGACGCCCTCGCCGGTGAGCCCGAGTCCCTCCGGCCGGGTGGCCTTCACCGAAGTTCGGTCCGGGGTCGTTCCGAGGACCCGAGCGAGGTTCACGCGCATCTCGTCCCGGATGGGAGCGACGGCCGGGCGCTCGGCGATCACCGTGATGTCGCACGAGCTCACGGCGCATCCGCCATCCCGGGCCATCGCCACGACGCGACCGAGCAGGTCGAGCCCGCCGATCCCCTCGAAGGCGGAGTCGGTCTCGGGGAAATGCTGGCCGATGTCACCGAGGCCCGCCGCGCCGAGCACGGCATCCGCCACAGCATGGCAGACCACGTCGCCGTCGGAGTGACCGGCGAGCCCCGGCGCGTCGGGGATGGTGACGCCACCGAGATGCAGCGTCCGCCCCTCCTGGGCCGCGTGAACGTCGAACCCGAGCCCGACGCGTGTCTCACTCATGCGTGGCGCGAGCGCCGGGGTACAGGACGTAGAGCTCGGCCCGGGCCAGGTCGTCCGGGGACGTGATCTTGAAGTTCACGGGCTCGCCGGCGATGACCCGCACGCGGTGTCCGGCCCACTCGAGCAGCTCCGCATCGTCGGTCGAGCGGACGCCGGCCGCCGCGGCCCGCAGGTGCACCTCCCGCAACACGCGGGCCACGAAGGCCTGGGGGGTCTGGGCGAGCCGCAGGCCGTCGCGGGGAACCGTGGACTCCACGAAACCGTCCCCGACGCGCTTGACGGTGTCCGCGGGCGCGAGCGCCGAGATCGCTCCCTCCGCCTCCGCGAGCCCCGCGATGACCGAGGAGAACAGCTCGGGGGCAGCGAAAGGTCGCGCCGCGTCGTGACAGACGACCACCTCCACCGTGGGAGGGATCTCCTGCAGGGCGACGAGCACGGACTCCTGCCGGCTCCTTCCTCCGGCGATGACCCTGACCTCCTTCGGGCCCGGCGCCATCCCGGCGGCGCGGGCCTCGAAGCCCTCCGGCACGGCCACCACGAGCGACGAGACCTCGGGACACGCCGCGGCGGCCTGCATCGCGATCTCGAGGATGGTCCGTCCTCCGATCTCCAGGAACGCCTTCGGGCCCTGTCCGATGCGTTCGCCCTCGCCCGCTGCCAGCACGATGGCCACCACGCCGGCAGCCCGGTCGCCGGAACCCGGGCCGGCGCGCGTCACGGCGACACGGCTTCGGAGAGCGTCGCGAAGAGCATCCGGCCGGTCGCCGTCTGCAGGACGTTCGTGACCCGGACCTCGACCTCGGTCCCGATGAGCTCACGACCCTCCTCGACGACCACCATCGTGCCGTCGTCGAGATAGCCGATGGCCTGGCCGTGCTCGCGGCCCTCGCGCGTGAGACGCAACCCGACCTGCTCGCCGGGCGTGAACGGCGTGCGCATCGCCGCGGCCAGGGCGTTGATCGATCTCACCGGCACGTTCAGCACCTCGGCCACCTTGGCGAGGTTGGCGTCGGCGGTCACGACCGCGCCGCCCCGGTCACGGGCCATCCGAACGAGCCCGGCGTCCACGTCGCCCATGGCCTCGTCCTCAACCAGGATCACCTCGACGGTCGGATCGCGCTGGAGGGTGGCCAGGAGGTCCATGCCCCGGCGGCCCAGGGCGCGGCGCCGGGGATCGGAGGAATCGGAGATCCGCTGGAGCTCCCCCAGGACGCCGCGCGGGATGAGCAGGACGCCGCCGAGGAACCCGGTCTGGACGAGTTGGTGCATGCGCCCGTCGAGGAGCGCGCTGGTGTCGATGACGTTGACCTCGGACCGTCCGACCCCCGCCGCCCGGGGTTTCAGGCCGAGCATCGAGAAGATGTCGCCGTGCTTCGTGCGGGCCACGCGATACCCGAGGTACGGGAGCGTCAGGTAGATGAAGGCCACCGCCGGCCACACGGCCTGGTCGGGGAGCTTGAACAGCGGGAACGTCACGAGCAGGGCCATGATGAGCCCGAGGAGCAGCCCGAGAGCCCCGGCAACGATCTCGGCTGCCGGGGTGCGCCGAAACTCCCGCTCGACGGTGTGCATGGCCGTGGCCGTTCCCCGCCCCAGGACCCCGCCCGCCACGTAGCCCACCGCGGACCCCAGGATGATGCCGAGGACCACCCTGCTGCCGGAGGTGATCTGCTTGGCCACGGCATAGCCCGCGGTCGCCACGATCACCACGATGATGAGGCGGACGAACTCGACGAGCGCCCCTCGGGGCGTGGGACCGGTACCCTGCCGCTCTCTGTTCACGTCCTACAAAGGTGCCCCTTGCGGGACCTCATGGCAAGCGTGCTCAGGGATGACGATTCAGTGGGATTCGTCGAGGACCTTGTCGATCATGCCCTCGGCATTCTCCTCCGACTGATCCACGGCGAAGGCGAGCTCGGAGACGAGGATGCGCCTCGCGGAACTCAGCATGCGCTTCTCGCCCGCAGACAGGCCCTTCTCTCGCTCGCGGATGGCGAGGTTGCGAACGACCTCGGCGACCTGGAGGGGATCACCGGACTTGAGCTTCTCGTTGTTGTTCTTGAAGCGGCGGCTCCAGTTGGTGGCCATCTTGGTCTCGTCCTCGCGGAGGACGTCGAGGATCTTCTTCACCTCGCGCTTGCTGACGACCTGCCGGAGCCCCACCTCGTTGCACGAGTCCACCGGCACCATGAGGGTCAGGTCCCCGTGTTGTGGCCGGATGACCAGGTATTCCTTGGTTTCGCCGAGAAAGTCTCGTTCCCGTAGATCCTCGATGACTGCGGCCCCATGTTCTGGATGAACTACTGTGTCGCCCTTACGGAACAAAACACCACCACCTCGCCTGAGAGTGCTCGGGAACGGAAGCAATACCCAGGATAACACGGGCCATTGGGCCGGAGCAAATGAAAATCCCTGGTCAGAGGGCTATTTCCCCGATCCGTCAGCCCTTTCGAGACCACCGCAGCGCATCGCCAACGTGACCCACAGGCACGACTCGGACCCCATCAGCGGCGGGCACGGGGCTCGGCGCGAACACCGTCGCCACACCGCTCGCAGCCGCCGCTGCCAGGCGTTGCGGCATGCCGTGGACCGGCCGGACCGCCCCGGTCAGGCTGAGCTCCCCCACGAAGGCCGAGGACTCGGGTGGCGGCCGTTGGGTGGACGATGAGGCCAGCGCGGCCGCGATCGCGAGGTCGGCGCCCGGATCCTCGAGTCGGACTCCGCCCGCCGTGGCCCCGAACAGCTCGGCGCGCCCGATGGCCACACCGCCGGCCCGTTCCAGCACGGCCGCGATCAACGAGAAGCGCCTGACGTCGAGCCCGGTGGCCTGGCGCCGCGCGGGGCCGTCGGTCTTGACGGCCAGGGCCTGGACCTCGAGCGCGTAGGCGCGCCTCCCGGCGAGTGGCAGAGCCGTTGCCGCGCCGGGCACGGCGCCGGCGGGTGACCCCAGCCCTGGCGGCCCGACCTCCGCGAGGCCGTCCGGAGCCATCTCGAACCACGCAACCTCGCCCTCCGCTCCGAACCGGTTCTTGCCGCCCGCGAGCCGCCGCAGCCCGGAGTGGGGGTCGCCCTCGAACGAGAGGACGGTGTCGACGGCGTGCTCCAGGGTGCGCGGGCCCGCGACGTCGCCGTCCTTCGTGACGTGGCCGGTGAGCAGAACGGCGATGCCCTCCGATTTCGCCATGCCCACCAGGGCGTCGGCGCAGGCGCGGACCTGCCCGGGCCCGCCGGCAGCACTCGGCGAATCCGCGTCGCGGAGGGTCTGGATCGAATCCACGGCCAGGAGGAACGGGCGTCGAGCCCGCGCCGACTCGATCACGTCGCCCAGGTCGCGGCCTGCGACGAAGGCGATCTCGGCGCCGTCGATGCCGAGGCGCTTCGCCCGCCCCGCCACCTGGGCCCGGGACTCCTCGCCCGACGCGAGCAGGCAGGCGTGCCCGGCAACCGACAAGCGCGCGACCACGTGGAGGAGGAGCGTCGACTTGCCGATGCCGGGCTCGCCGGCAAGCAGCGTCACGGACCCGGGCACGATGCCGCCCCCGAGCACGCGATCCACACCGGCGCTCCCCGTGGACACGCGGTCCTCGACGCCACCCTCGGTCTCGAGGGTGGCGACCGCGGCCAGGGTCCGTCCGAGGCCGGCCGGATGCGAGCGCTCGCCGATGGATCCCCACGCGCCGCACGAGGCGCAGCGGCCGACCCACTGGGAGGCCGGCTGGCCGCACTCCGAGCACGCGAGGAGCTGCTTGATCCTGCCCACGAGCCGACCCTAGCGAGGGGGTGTGACACGGAATCGGGCCCCCTCATTTGTGCACCCGACCAAAGGGGACGACTCGCCCGGCCCCGAATGGCTTCGACCTGAGGACCTCGACCACGACAGGAGGACCCATGCGCCCGCGCCGACTGCCGCTCGCCCTCGTATCCGGGCTGCTCGTCGCGTCCCTTCTCCCGGCGCAGGCCGGCGCGGCCGACCGCAGCTACAGCCGCGCCTATCTCATGGCCGACGAGGGCAACGAGTACTACTGGAGCGTCGATCCCGACGACCCCGAGCTCAGCGTGGGCACCATCTCCGTGCAGTGCGGGGGGACGGTGTGGGGCACACCCGACGCGAAGCCGTGTCTGCACGGAACCGATATCAACAACAAGCAGAACATCTTCGCGCTGTTCTTCCTGCCTGCCACGCTGTTCGACGCACCCACCGCGTGGACCTCGGCCGAGCCGATCCGCTTCCACCTTGCCCTGCATGTCACCTCCCCGCTCCCCTACACCGTGCACTTCGGCCTGCAGGAAGGGGTGGCGCAGCTCGAATCCGACCCGGCCACGGAGACCGCGCCCGACGTGTGGGAGGGGACCCTCGCAAAACCGGGGAAGATCGACGGGAGCGCCTTCGTGATGCCCTACGTGCGGATCAGGACGCTTTCGCCGGTCGTGGCGTTCGACATGAAGACGGCGGGCCGGACGTGGTTCGATCTGCCGCACGCCACACCCGGGCACTCCGTCCCCGAGCTCCTCTCGCGCAGCACGTACCACCCCGAAGCCCAGAGCTTCTCGACACCGCAGCGCTCGTTCACATTCAACGACAGCCAGTGGAAGGTGGAGACCTTCACCGGCGACCTCACCGTTGCCCGATCGTTCGACATCTCCCTGGACCGGGACGCCGAGTTCCTCTACGCCTGGGCCGAGGACTACGAGTCCCCGCTCGTGTACGACCTGGCGAAGGGCCGGTCTCCGGAGTCGCGGAAGGCCACCGAGGGGCTCACCCTCGAGCTGGCGCAGAACGGCGAACGGCTGGACCGGACCACGGGGAGTCCCGGAAAGGGCTCCACGACCTCATCCGCGCCCGACGTGCCCGCCGGTGCGGCGCAGCTCACCGTGACCCCGGTGGGCACCCAGGCCAGCTCCGCGTACAAGGCCTACGTGCTCGAGGTGTTCGGTCCCCGGACCCTCGCGAGCTTCCGCGAGACGTTCACCGCCGACACGATGCGCGCGGTCACGATCGCCACCTGTCCGGCCGGCACCGAGCCCGTGCCCGTGACCGAGGAGGTGACGACGTTCTCCGTCGATCTCGACTGGGACACGGTCGCGCCGGGGCTCCCGAAGTGGACCCTGCGCT
Source organism: Actinomycetota bacterium (assembly GCA_046263085.1). Lineage (GTDB taxonomy): Bacteria > Actinomycetota > UBA4738 > UBA4738 > JACQTL01 > JBHELK01. The sequence continues at coordinate 1,564 of JBHELK010000062.1, read as the reverse complement.
ACGGCCTGCCCGGCGTGGGTGACTTCCCCTGCGGCGAGTTCGGAACCGGTGACCGCATGCGCTTCACCTACCCCACCGACCAGGTCTGGTGGATGGGGGCCACGACGTCCCAGGACTCCATGACGGTGTCCCACTTCGACACCGTCTTCGAGCTGAAGGTCCGCTACGCCTACACGCCCCTCCCCACAGCGTAAGGAGCCCTGCCATGCGACGACTGCTGACCGCACTCACCCTCGCCATCTCGCTGATCCCGGCCGTCGGCGTCCGAGCGACGCCGGTGATGGAGACGGGCGCCTCGGTGACGACCGCCGGCCCTGCCGTGATCCGCGACCACCAGGCAGGCATGCACACGCTCAAGGCCGTCGGCCAGCAGCAGCAGGACACCGCCATCGAGCCGTCCGTCGCCGTGAACCCCGGGGATCCGCTGAACGCCGTGATCGGCTACCAGGCGGGCCGGGTGGACGGCGGGTGCGCGCAGACCCTCGGCTACGGCGTGACCTTCGACGGCGGCGAGACGTGGTCGTGGGGCCCGTTGCCGAAGCTCACGACGGCCAACGGCGGGACGTATCCGCTCGCGTCCGACCCGGTGATCGCCTTCGGGCCGAGCAACACCGTGTACTACAGCGAGCTCTTGTGCAGCCCGTCGGATCTCGCCACGAGCGTCTCGCACGACGGCGGCAAGACGTGGAGCGATCCCATCGTCATCCCTTCCGCGCAGACGTTCGCGAGCGACGACAAGAATTGGATCGTCGTGGACAACGGCACCGGCGTCGGCCACCACCCGGGACGCATCTACCTCGGGTGGGACGACGTGGAGCCGGTCGTCGCGCTGTACTCCGACGACGAGGCGAAGACCTGGAACGGCCCGTACGTGATCTATCCCTACCAGGGGATCGGCACCCTCCCCATGGTGATGCCGAACGGCGATCTCTCCGTGGTCCTCAACACCGGCACCTACGTCAACCATCTGCCGTCGGACCAGGAACCGGAGACCGACTTCGTGGGGGCCGAGATGATCGTGGCCACGGCGAAGGGCGCAGGCGCGGTTCCCACCGGTGGCCCGCTCGTGTTCACCGTGCCGCTCGCCGCGGGATCCGACCGGAGCACCGACGTCCCGTTGCAGCGAGCGGGCGAAGGCCTGCCGTCGGCGGCCTTCGATCCACGCAACGCCAGGATCTACGTGGCGTGGCAGGACGGCCGGTTCCGGAGCGACGGCTCGAACGACATCGTCATCTCGTGGAGCGACACGACCGGCGTGACCTGGAACAACCCGGTGCGGGTGAACCCCGGGCCGACGGGTGATGGCGTCGAGCACTTCACCCCAGCCCTGGGCGTCGGGCCCGACGGCAGCGTGCGGATCTCCTATCGGGTGCAGGAGGAGGGCTCGGACTTCGTCGACACCGCGTACCAGCAGTCGACGGACGGTGGACAGACGTGGACGGCGCCGCTGCTCGTCAACACCGGGTCGATCCCGGAGCTCCTGCCGACCGCGGTCCCGGTCCGGACGGACATCCATTTCGCGGCGTACTCGCGAAGCAGCGCCTTCCTCGGCGACTACAGCGAG
>JBHELK010000061.1:0-18558 GCA_046263085.1 Actinomycetota bacterium | reverse complement strand
GAACACGCTGGCGTCGATCGCGTAGAGGTTCGGGATCCCGTGGAAGCGCTGGTCGGCGTCCACGACGCTCGTGTCGGGATCCGACCCCATGCGCATCGTGCCCATCTGATGGTTGACGAGCCCGCCGATCGGGTCCGGCATGCTCCGGCCCGGCCCGCGTCGCTGCTCGCCGCCGGGTCCGAGCTGGCGGATCGACGTGGTAGCCACGAAGCCCAGCGCCGGCTGTGAGGACGTCGCGCCCATCTCGTCCTGGATGGCCTGCAGGTACGGCATCACCTGTGCCGCGACCGCGTAGTCGTTCGGGTGGTGCTCGTACGTGACGCGCGCCACCGGGAACCCATAGACGTCCTTCACCGTGGGGTCGAGGTCGACCATGTTGGAGACCACCGGTGGGTCCTGGGCCATCATCCCCAGGAACTGCACGTGGCCGAAGATCCCGTGCATCTTCTGCTTGTGCCCGCGGCCCCATCCCACGAACTTCGCCGTGGAGACGATGCCGCCTGCCATGAACGGATAGCCGCTCGACGGCCCGACCGTCTGGATGTTGCCCAATCCGAACTGCGGCCGGCCCGGCATGCCGAGGTAGAGGTCGTCGAGACAGCGCATCGACCAGAAGCCGCGGTAATAGTCGATCCGCTCGTCGAAGAATCCGATCGCGCCGGGGTAGTGGTGCACCATGAGGTAGCGTCCGACCAGGTCGTGGTTGACCAAGTTCGTCGGGAGCTCGGACAACAGCACGAGGCGAGGCGTGTCCACGGTGGAGCAGGCCAGCACGATGACGTCGGCCGAGACGGTCCGCTGCCGGCCGTCGGCGTCGAGGTAGTGCACCCGCTCCGCGCGGCCGGAGCGGTCGAGCTCGACACGGTAGGCGTAGGAGTCGGGCCGGATCTCGAGGCGGCCGGTCTTCAGGGCCCTGCGCAGCGCGGTGACCCGGAGGTCGCCCTTGGCCCCGATGGGGCAGCCGTGGTTCGAGCAGAACCCGCAGTACGAGCACCCCGGACGGCCGTCGTGGTCGAGGTTGTTGATGGCCACGGGCGTCGGAAATGGATGCAGCCCAAGCCTCGCGGAGGCATCCTCGAAGAGCTTCGCCCCGTAGTTCGGGGGATGCCCGGGCATGGGGTACGGGTCCGTGCGCCACTCCGCGCCCGCGACGGGCCGTCCCGGGTGCGGCTGATCGCGCGTCTGGCCGCCGGCCACGCCGATCAACGACTCGACCCTGTTGTAGTACGGCTGCAGCTCCTCGTACGGGAACGGCCAGTCGACGACGTCGGCGCCCGGCAGCGGTCCCCAGAACGAGCGCGCTCGGAAATCCTCCGGGCGGAACCGGAACGACACCGCGCCGTAGTGCACGGTTCCGCCGCCCACGCATCGGCTGATCCCGAGCACCTTCCCCACGTAGAGGTGGTCGCCCTCCTCGGGTCGGTTGCGGAACGTCCTCGGCTCGATCAACGGGTCCTGGTCGAAGAACCGCCGGTCGCCGAAGCGGAGCTCGTCGTCGCCGTAGTTCCGCTCGTGCAGCCACGGGCCCTTCTCCAGCACGCACACCCGCGCGCCGGCCTGCGCCAGCACGTAGGCGGCGATGCCTCCGCCTGCGCCGGAGCCGACGATCAGGACGTCGAAGCGATCCTCGGCCACGAGCGGCTCACGCGTACGGGTCGACGGTGGACGCGCTCATGCCCCACCAGTCGAAGCAGCCGCCGTAGTACCCGTCGTCGTCGGCGGGACAGGACTGCCCGGAGTTGAACCCGGACCAGTAGCCCACGGCGTTCAGCGCCGGGTCCGGGTACTCGGTGGCGTCGGCGACGTCGAGGTCGAGGAACACGCCCTTGATGCGCTGCCCGGCCCGGTTCATGTACCACGGGCCGATGTAGTACGGCCCCTGGGCCTTGGTGTGGATGAAGTGCGCCGTATCCGCGACGTACGCGATGGCGTGCAGGTCGAAGCCGTTCACGAACGGCTGCTGCGGGGAGCCCTCGGGCACCAGCAGCTTGTCGTTCGTGAAGTTCTTCGTGTTGGGGCTGTGGGCGATCGGATCGACCGTGTACGTCCAGTTCGACGACGCGAGGTGGTAGTACACGTGCCCATGGGCGGACGACGTCGGCGGGTCGTTCTCCGCCGGGATCTTCGAGAAGTCGACGAACAGCCGCCGGCAGCCCGAGCAGAGGATCGGCGTCCGCACACGGATCAGCACCAGGCCCGTGTCGCTCCGCTTGAACCCGCTGCGGCGACACGCGGCATTTCGCCCGGTCGCGATGGCGCCGGCGCCGCCCGCCGCGTACTCGTTGGCGTCGGGCTTCACGCAGAACGCAGCAGCGGGCTGGTAGTGGCGCCACTGCCTCGTGACGTCGGAGATCGGTCCCATCGGGTCCTGCTGGAACGGCGCGGCGTCCGCCGCGGCCGGCCCCAGCACGGCCAGAGCGCTGACGGCGAGGATCGCTACGATCCGCCCAGCCACGGCTCCCCCTCTCCGGGTTTCGCCATCTCCTCCGGGGCGTAGCCGCCGAACCGGTTCCACGGGGCGTCGGCGGAGCCGACCCCCGGGAAGCGCACGCCGTGCACGTCGCCCTGGTACGAGAACTCCTTCCATGCCCGGAACGCGTCGTTGCCGCCATACACGGGATGGCTGTAGACGCCCTCCAGCGTGTGCTCCACGAGCAAGCCGAAGAACTCGTCGTTCGCGTAATCGAGCCCCGTGAGGATGGCGTCCTGGGCCTCCGCGGAGGCGCCGGCGAAGTCCCCGCGGGCGCGGTCGTCGAGCGCTCGCAGCCCCGCACGGTAGGTCGTGCGGAGCTGGCGCACGTGCCGGCTCCATCCCATGCGCTTGATCCGGGACAGCCGCTGGAACCGCGCGAACCGCCTCCTGGTCGGCCCGCCCGCGTAGATCCTGCTCACCCCCGACAGGAGCTGGAGGATGTAGGCGTCGGCCCCGACGTCGGCTCCCGACCAATCGCCCTCGGACTCGGCCGGGACGATCCGGGCCACGGCCGCCCGCAGGGTGCGGCGCTCGGACGCCGACAGCACGTTCGACTCCGCCGCTCGTGCGCGGGGGCCGAGGAGCTGGATCGGAACGCTGGCCGCTGCCACGCCGGCGGCACCGGCCCTGGCCCCGGACGCGAGGAACTCCCGGCGCGTGTACCCGCCGGGAGCCTCGTGCGTTCTCAGCAGGTGTGGGTCGCGCAGAACTCCGTCCAACTCTTGTCGTACGCCGGGATCGTGACGGAGGTGGGGGGAGCGTCCAGCTCGAGCCACACGGATCCTCCCACGTTCAGCTCCTGCCCCCACACGATGGACACGGTGACGGACGAGACGTCCTTCTTGTCCAGGGCGGCCGGGATCGGGATCGAGATCGGGACCGTCGGAGCGGAATCGAGGAAGAACGAGCTCGCGTAGGGGCCCGTGTCGACGTGATAGGGGCCCAGCCGAGTGGCGTCGAGCTGCACGTACACGTCGAGCTGCACGTCGTTCGGCGTGAGCGTGCCGATGGCGATCGAGCCGGTGATCGGCTTCGTGGCGTCGATCGTGATGGGCAGGCTGACCTCGCCCGTGTCCGCCTCGGCCGGGTAGTCGTCCTGCCAGTCGGCGACTTCGGGCGGGGTCCAGACCGGCCAGGCGCAAGAGTCGCCGGCGTCCGGACCATCCGAGTCGGAGAGGTAGATGTGGAGGCAGCTGGCGCTGTCGTCGTTGCGGAGGAACAGCTGGTGGTCGGTCTTGGCGGGCGGGTCGTCGGGACCGGCCAGGGCCGCTCCGGTCTGGATGGCCATGGCCAGGATCGCCGTGATGGCGGCGACGAGGGTGAGACGGAGCTTCCTGTTGATCACGTGTCCTCCGTTCGAGCGATGCATGCTGGGGCCTCTCATCACAAGCAACCCACGCCTGGCTCAGCAGGTGTGGGTGGTGCAGTACTCGGTCCAGCTCTTGTCGTAGGAGGGCACGTCGATCACCGACGACGGGGTGTCGAGCTCCACCCAGGCGCTGGCGAGTTCCGGCGTGCTGATCGCCTGCTTCCAGATCACCTCGACCTTGACTTCGCTGACGTCCGTCTTGTCGAGCGAGGCGGGGATCGCGATGTTCACGGGGAACGACGGGCTCTGAGCGTCGAGGAACCACGACCCCGTGTACACACCGGCATCGACGTGCTGCACCGGCAGCGCGGTCGAGCCCAGCGTGACAAGGAGGTCGAACTTGATGGCGTTGGGGTGGACGCTGGAGATCGCGATCCGCCCCGTCAGGGGCTTGGATGCGTCGAGCGTGATCGGTAGCGGCACGTCCTCGCGGGGGTTCATGGAGAGCGTGAAGGTGTCCTCCAGGACGAGCGCTCCGGTGTTGGCCAGGATGAGGAACGCCCGGCCGCAGGTGTTGCCTGAGTCCGCCGCGTCGTCCTCGGACAGGTAGGCCGGACCGCCGCAGGAGCCGTCGGACGCCAGGTCCCATCGGAGGAAGAGGTTCCGGTCGACCTTCGCGGGGGGGTCGTCGGCTCCGGCCGACGCGACACCCGCCTGGACGGCCACGGCCATCAGGGCCGTGATCGCACCGATCAGGGACAGTGCGAGCTTCCTGCGCGAGAGCATGGTTCCTCCGTTCGGTCGGCGATCCTGCGCAGGGATTTCGGGCTCCCGCCCGGCAGGCCTCTGTGCAAATGCACAAACCGCCTGGACATCCGGGACACAACGGACGGTTCGTCGTTGTGCGAGTGCCAGATGCGCTTACAGCTCTTCGGAGTGGGCCGCGATCCGGTCCTCGTCGAGCTCGATGCCCAGGCCGGGGGTCTCGGGGAGGGTGACGAACCCGTCGGGGTCGATGGTCGTGGGCTCCGCGAGCATGGCGTCGCGCGCTTCGGGGACCCAGGCCGGCGGGTCGTACGGGATCTCGCACCAGTCGCAGTTCGGCGCGGCGCCCATCACCTGCATGTTGACCCGCAGCCCGATGCCGTTCGTCCAGGTGTGGGGGTTGAAGCGCAGGCCGGCGGCCTCGGCCATGCCGGCCACCTTGCGGGCCATCAGCACGCCGCCCGTGAGCGTGGCGTCGGGTTGCACGATGTCCACGCTGCGATGCCCGATGAGGTCACGGAAGCCGTGCAGGTCGCTCAGCATCTCGCCCCCGGCGAGGGGGATGGAGGTCTGCTGCCGCAGCTCGGCGTACCCCCGGTAGTCGAACTGGTCGAGCGGCTCCTCCAGCCACTCGATGTCGTACGGCTCGAGCAGCCGAGCGGTGCGCACGGCCCGGCTCACGTCCCACGTGGGGTGCTCCGCGAAGCCATGCGTTCCCCACCCCATGTTCGCGTCGACCATGATCGTGAAGTCCGGATGGGCCTCGCGGACCAGCCGGACCTGCTCCACGTCCTCCTCGATCGTCATCGACCGGATACGCAGCTTGGCCGCGGTGAACCCGAGCTCCTTCACGTGCGAGACGTCATCGATGCGGCGCTTGCCGTTGCGAACCTCGCCGAACGAGCAGTAGGCCCGGACCCGGTCGTGCGCCCCGCCCAGGAGCCGCCACACCGGCAGGCCGGCCGCCTTGCCGATGATGTCCCAGCACGCGGGCTCGATGTGCCACGACCGCAGCCCGAGGGCGCGCGTGGCCGAGCGGAGCATCCGGAACAGATCCTCCGTCCGAGTCGGATCGCGCCCGACCAGCGTGGCGCGCAGGAGGTTGATCGTGCCCTTCGCCTCGTCGGCCAGGAGGGGCGACGCGGTGACGCCCTCGATGCCCTCGTCGGTCTGCAGTCGGTAGATCGCGCATCCGTTCGTGGCCTGCGGCAGGCCGGCCAGCCACGACGGGTTGAACGGCTCGGGCAGCGGGAAGTGGCACAGCTGCAGCCGGATACCGGTGATCTTCATCCGGCGTAGGAGACCACACCGATGTCGGCGTAGTCTCCATTGAACCGGTGCAGCGTGCCCGCCGCGAACACCGCCTTCGAATCCGGGCTGACGGCGAGGGCCACGCCCGTATCCCAGTCGTAGCCGCTCTGGTTGTAGCGCGCAGCCCACGCCTGGTTCCCCGACTCCGCGTCGTATGCCACCGTCGACATGTCGCCGAGGTTGTTCCCGTAGGTGATGCTCGATCCCGTGACGTACACCCGCTTCGCGTCGGGGGAGAACGCGGTGGCGAACGCGGCGGTGTGGTAGTCGTTCGGCGCTCCGTACGTGGACTTCCACTGCTGCGCACCCGTCGCCCCGTCGAGGCTCACGGTGCCGAACTGGAACCACATGTCCGACGATGCTCCCGCCGCAAGCTCTCCGGTCACGACGACGCGGTCGCCCCGCGGGCTGATCGCGAGCGCCGCGGTGGTGCCCTGCCGCTTGCTCCCGGCGGTCCGTGTGGTCCACAAGCGGTCGCCGGTTCCCGAGGCGTACGCCACCGTCGCGTAGTCGTAATCGGGAAAGAATGCGCCGGAGGTCGTCACCTGGCTCAGCCCGGTGATGTAGACGCGGCTTCCGTCCGGGCTCACGCCGAGGTCGGTGGCGACGTCGATCAGGTGGGACCCGAGACCGTCGTACGACGCGAACCACAGCGGTGTCCCCGCCGCCGTGGGATCTGCGAGCCCGGCGGAGAAGGCCGCCGTGAGGTAGTCCTGCGTGTTGGGGCCGTTCGACGAAACGGCGCCGACGTAGACGGCGGATCCATCGGGCGCGACGGCGAGGCCGAACGGGACGTTCACGCCCGTTCCCGGCGGAACCAGGTGGCCCGTCCAGCGCTCCGCTCCCGTGAGCGCGTCGTAGGCGAGCACGAGGATCGCGAAGCCGTCCTGGTGCCTGGGGGCGTCGCCAACGACGAACACGGTCGAGCTGTCGGCGGAGAGGCCCATCGCGAACGCGTAGGTGTCGGTGTCACCCGACGGATCGAGGATCCGGTCCCACCGGACCGCTCCTGTGGCGGCGTCGTACGCCACGGTCTCGATGTGCTGGTCGTTCGGCGACTGCGAGTCGTCGGAGTGCGCCTGGCCGGTGACGAAGACCGTGGCACCGTCCGGGCTGATCGCCAGGTCCTGCGGCGAGTGGCCGTCGAGGGGGCCCTTGGCCTCCCAGAGCCGCTGGCCGGTTCCGGCGTCCAGGCCGATGGTGACCCAGCCGGCGACGGGGTGGGTCGAGTCGTGCGTGTCGATGTTCGCGCCGGTGACGAACACGCGACTGCCGTCGGGGCTCACGGCGACGGTGTTCGCGTACTGATCGCTCGTCGCGCCCAGGGCGGGGTCCGTGTAGATCGTGGACCACGACTCGCATCGGTCGTCGTAGGTCGGGATCGCGCACCCGGGGTCCGGTCCGGGTGCCGCCGCCGACACGGCCGGCGGGACAAGCAGTCCCGCTGCGAGGAGAGGGACCATGAGGAACGATCGCGACCATCGGGGCATGATCCGTTGATTCGCGCCCGGACGGCCCGGACCCTTCCCAGCCGCGGATCATTCTGTTGGGCGTCTGCACAACGCCGGCGTCAGCTCCCGCCGACGATGCCGTCGGCCATGGCCAGTGCAAGAGCCATGATCGTCACCTGTGGGTTGACCTCGGGGCAGGACGGGAGGATCGAGCCGTCGGCGACCCAGAGGCCGCGTGTGCCGCGCAGCCGCCCCGCCGGGTCCGCCGGGTGGCGCTGGGGGTCGCCGCCGGCCGCCACGGTCCCCACCGGATGGAAGGCGGCGAGGTGCAGCCGGCGGGCGTCGAACCGCTCGAGCGCGGCGTCGAGTTGCTCGGTGGTGCGCACGATCTCGCCCCCTCGGATCCCGGTCACGACCTCCTCGGCGCCGGCCGCGAACAACACGCTGCCGATCATGCGGACGGCCGTTCGGAGCTTGGCCTGGTCCTCGCGGGTGAGGGCATAGCGGATCAGGGCGGTCCTCCGTCCGTCCACCCGCCCGGACGAGCGATCCGCGATCAGGGCGCCGAGGCTTCCGTAGTGCTCGGCGCGGTCGAGCTCGCGCAGGAGCGGCCGGCCGAACCCGGGGAACGCCGTCCACCCCATCCCGAAAGGCGCCGACGTCGCTTCCAAAACGACGCCCCGGCCCTGCTCGGGTTCCTCGATCCCGGCGCTCTGCAACACGCCCCGCCACGGCGTCACGGGTTCCCCGAACCTCGCCAGGAGCGCGAGCGCGGGGTGGATCGACAGGTTGGCCCCGACACGGCGGTGCCGTCCCAGGCCGCTTCGGCGTAACAACAGCGGCGTCTCGGTCGCGCCGGCCGCGACCACGACCCGAGGCGCGAGGATCCGTACCCTCCGGCCCCGCGCCTCGACGAGAACCCCCGTGGCTCGCCCCCGTTCGTGAAGCACGCGCTCGACCCGGGCCCCGGTCACGATCCGGGCGCCGGCGGCGCAGGCCTGGGGCAGCGCGTTGAGCCAAACGCCGTTCTTCGAGTTGCGCGGGCAGCCGATCGCGCTCTGGCAGCACCCGCCGCAGTCGACGGCGTTGTGATCGAGCGGCGCCGCATGCCACCCGAGCTTCCGCGCCCCCTCCAGCGCCAGCTCGCCGTTGCGCCCCATCACCTCGAGCGGGACCGGCGCGGCGTTGACCGTCCCCCACGCATCGGTCACGAACGGCTCCAGGGAATCCGGATCGGCCGCCGCGAGCCCGTCGCGATCCCGCCACCGCCGGAGCACGTCCTCCGGCGGGCGATAGCAGGTGCCGGAGTTCACGAGAGTCGTGCCGCCCACCCCGCGTCCGATCGGAAGCAGGATCGGCGGCGAACCTATGGTCACGGTTGATCCGGCGTCGCGATAGAGGGCGGCCCACCGCTCGAGCGGATGGCGCTCGCGGAACTCCCGCACGGTGAACCGCCGGCCCTCCTCCACGACCACGGTGTGCAGGCCGGCTCGGGCGAGCGTCCTTGCCGCCATGGCGCCGCCGGCGCCCGACCCAACCACCACGGCGTCGCACGTCGTGACGGACGGCCAGTCCGAGGCGGGTGTGATGTCGAGCTCGGGATCCGGCTGCGCGATCGGCATCTCGCCCGCCCAGGCGAGGAGCTCCACCGCCCCGTGCTGCGAGCCGGCCACCAGCAGCACGAGCGTCTTCATGGCTTCCACGGCCTGATCCGGCGCGCGACGCCCGAGCGTGGCGACCCATGTGACACCGAGCCGCACCATGATCCGCGCGCTGGGAGGAAGCCGCCAGGCGAACCGCTCCACGTCGGCCGCGAGCTCGCGGGGATCCGGGCCGCCGGCCTCCGGAGGCAGCAGCGCCGCGCAGAACCCGGCGAGGCCGGGCAGCCGGTACCGAGGTCCGCCTGCGAACGGCCTGACGCTCGTCACGACGCGACAGGCTACGCTCCCGGGCGATGAGCTTCCTGGTCGATGCGCCGTGGCAGGTCGCGAACGGCTACGCGATCGCTCGCGTCACCCGGAACGAGCGCGTCCAGCGAGCGCTCGAGCTCGCCATCGACGCAACGTTCTTCGCCGTCAGCGTCCCGATGTACCTCAACGCCGAGTGGACGGAGCCGATCTGGAAGCCCACCGGCGCCGAGTCCGGCCGCGACTGGATGATCAACTCCAGGGTGTTCCGCTTCGAGCACCGCAAGGTCACCTGGCGAAGCCACGCGGTCGCCGCCGCGATCTTTGCCACCTACCCGCTGTGGCTGAAGCTGGGCCTCAGGTTGGGGCGGCGAAGAGCGAACTCCGTTTAGCCGGCGTCGACGGTTTCGGCGCTGAGGAACACCGAGCGCAGGAGGTCGTCGCGGCCGCGCAGATCCTCCGCAGGACCGGCGAACCTGACCTCGCCGCGTTCCAGGAAGTACGCGCGCGAGGCGATGTCGAGCGCCAGGTCCACGTGCTGCTCCACGAGCACCACGGCCACGCCCTCGGCGTTGAAGCGCCGGACGATCTCCAGGAGATCCTCCACGATCACCGGCGCCAGTCCCAGCGACAGCTCGTCGATCAGCAGCAGCTTCGGATCCATCACGAACGACTTCGCCAGCGTGAGCATCTGCTGCTGTCCCCCGGACATCGACCCGGCCATCTGCGAGCGGCGCTGCGCGAGCACCGGGAAGTACGTGAACACCCGGTCGATCATGTCCTTCTTCTTGCGCCGGTCCTTGCCGTACAGGAAGCCTGCGATCTCCAGGTTCTCCCCGACCGTCATGCCGGGGAACACGCCTCGCCCGCCGGGCATCTGCACGACCCCTCGCTTCACGATGTCCGGCGCCCGCTGGCCGAGGAGCGACTCGCCGTCGAGCTCCACGCTGCCCGACGAGGGCTTCAGGAGGCCGGAGATGACCCGAAGGATCGTGGTCTTGCCTGCGCCGTTCGTGCCGAGCAGCGCCACGATCTCCCGGTCGCGGACCTCCAGGTCGATGCCGAACAGCACCTCGATCGGCCCGTAGGAGGCGTGGATGCCGTCAAGCCGGAGCATCGGCGTCCCTCCTCGTGCGACCCAGGTACGACTCGAGGACCTGGTCGTCGTGGACGATCCGGTCCGCTGTTCCCTCGGCGATGATCCTGCCGAAGTCGAGCGCGTACACGTAATCGGACACGCCGAGCAGCAAGCCCATGTCGTGCTCGATCAACAGGATGGCGCACCCCGTCTCGTCGCGGATGCGCATGAGCATCGGTCCCAGGGCCTCGACCTCTTTCTGCTGGATGCCCGACGCCGGCTCGTCGAGCAGTAGCACGCGCGGCTGCAGCGAGAGCACGGCCGCCAGCTCCAGGAACCGGAGCGTGCCGTAGGAGAGCTGGGACGGATACGTCTCGGCCCACGGCCGGAGGTTCACCACGTCGAGGATGGACTCGACGCGTTGGCGGGCGATGCGCTCGTCGCGGCGCCAGGCGGGGAGCCGCAACATCGCCTGGAGGGCTCCGGCGTGCAGGTGACGGTGCTGCGCGACCAGAAGGTTCTCCATCACGGTGAGGTTCCGGAACAGGCGGACCTGCTGGAACGTGCGTCCCAGCCCGGCCGCGACGCGCTCGTAGGGGAGGAGGTCGGTGATGTCGTCGCCACCGAGCCAGATGCCGCCGCGCTCGGGCTTCAGGAACCCGCTCACCACGTTGAACAGCGTGGTCTTGCCGGCCCCGTTCGGCCCGAGCACGCCCACGATCTCCGCGGGCTTCACGGCGAGATCCACACCGTCGAGTGCCGTGATGCCCCCGAAGCGCAGGGTCAGCTCCCGGGTCAGCAGCAGGGGCTCGATGCGGCGCTCCATCTCCTTCAGCTCAGCTTCACGAAGAGCCAGGCGACGCCGAGGTTGAGCCCAAGGATGCCGGCCACCACGGCGCTGCCGAACGCCGGGCGCTCCTTGATGAGCTGGAGCTGGAGCTTGCCGATCTGCAGCAGTCCGCCCGGGCGAAACAGGAGGAACGTGATGAGCAGCAGCGCCGAGTAGATCCCCACGAACGAGAAGAAGAACTCGGCGCCGTTGAACACCTGCCGCTGGACGACCAGGACGATGGCCCCGAAGAAGGCTCCCCACGCCCGGTCGATCCCTCCCACCACCACCAGGGACACGAGGATGATGGAGACGGCGTCGACCTGGGGGGACTGGAACACCGTGACGCCGATGCCTCCGATGTTCTGGAGCAGCAGCGCCAGGAACGCGCCTCCGACGCCGGCCATCATGCCGCCGATCACGAACGCGGCCAGCTTCGTCTGCATCACGTTGATGCCAAGCGCCTCCGCCTCCCGCTCGTTGTCGCGGACGGCCAGCATGGCCCGGCCGAGCTTCGACGTCCGGAGCCCCTCGATCATGAACACGAGGATCAACGCGGCGGCCAGACAGAGCACGTAGAAGACGCGGTCTCCCACGAATGGCGTGGGCCGGTTGACGACCCATCCGACGTCGGCGTTGCGCACGGAGCTCCACGTGAAGAATGTCTCTCCCAGCATGGCGGCGATGGTGAGTGTCGCGATGGCGAGATAGAGACCTTTCAGCCTGACGGAGATCACTCCCACCAGGATCGAGATCGGCACCGTGGCCACCGCGGCCAGCGGGATGCACAGCCAGAATGGCCAGCCCCACGACGCCATGGCCATGCCGGTGATCAGACCGCCGACGCCGGCGAACGAGTACGGCATCAGCGAGATGAGACCGGCGTAACCGGTGACGACGGTGACCGACAGCCCGATCATGACGTAGACGAGCGCGTAGGCGCCGACGTAGAAGCCGTACGTGCCGAAAGGGATCGGTACGAGCGCGAGGAGGATCAGCCCGGCCAGCGCGAGCAGCTGTCCCCTCGTGATCGGCAGTGCCCATCCGCTCGGGGGCGCCACGGCCGGCGTCTCGAAGCGAGGGACCTCCTGGGTCTCCTCGAGCGCGGGGGCGATCGGCTCTGCCGACACCTCAGGCCTCCAAGGCTTCGCGTTCCTGCTGCGTCGTGTACAGGCGTTCCATCCGGACCAGCAGCAGGATGACGATGAGTGCGGCGGCGATGGTGTCCGGAAGCGTGCTCCACGGCTTCGGAGCCAGGACGAGCAGGTTCTGGGCGAGGCCGAACACGAATCCGCCCACGAGGGCGGCCGGCATGTTCACCAGACCGCCGACCAGGGCCGCACCGAAGGCGGGGATCAGCAGGGTGCCGAGCGGTGTGAGATCCACCGTGTTGATGAGGCCCTGGTATGAGTTCCCCGGCGCGGCGGCCTTGTTCGGCAGGATCAGAAGGATGGCGATCGCCGCGAGCGCAGCGCCGATGCCCCAGGCGATCGACGAATACCTGACGTCGTCGATCCCTGCGAGCATCGCGGCCTCCCGGTTCTGGGCGACGGCCCGGAGGGCCCGGCCGGTACGGGACTTCCGGAACCACGCGAGGAAGCCGAGCGCGAGCGCGATCGCGGTCAGGGCGGTGATGACGTCACGCCCCTGGAGCGTGGCGCCGCCGAGATGCAGATCGAAACGCGGAAGCCACCCCGGGATGGTCGTCAGGTTCTTGAACCCGAGCGCGAGCTGGGCCAGCGAGGAGAAGAGCTGCGCGATGCCGAACGCGATGAGGATCACGATGATCTGGCTCGCCCGCGGCACCCACCGGAACACGAACCGGTAGGCGCAGACTCCGGCGACGACGCTCGTGGCGATGGACGCGAGCACGGCCACGAGCACCGGTACGCCCGCGCCGGTCAGGAGCGCGTAGACCGTGATGCCCATCAGGCCGACCGCCCAGTGGCCGAAGTTCAGCACGCCGGTCGTGCGGTAGATCAGGACGAGCCCCAGCGCGAGCAACGCGAAGACCGCGCCAGCGGCGAGGCCGGCCACCGTGACCTCCAGGTACGGCTGGGTGGCGATCACGTCTTCACGAACGCCCGATAGAGCCAGTCGAACGCGCGCATGGGCTGGGCCTCGTAGAGCCTGCGGCCCCACTCGAACTGCTGGATCCATCGCAGGAAGACAACGAGGAACCCGAGGAGCCCGAGCGCGAGGATGGTGATGGGGGCCCACGGCGGATCGTGCATCGAGAGCAGCGCGACCTGGGGCTGGGACTGCGGCTCGGGCACCGACCCGTCGTCACCTCCGCCCGTGCTGGGACTGGACGGGCCCGGTCCTCCGCCGGAGACGTCGGTCCCCGTGGAGCCGTCTCCGGACGGCCCCTGATCAGGCGGCGGGGGAGCCGCCGTCGTTGTCCTGGGGGTGGGCTCGGGGGAGAACACCGGCGGGACGTGCTGGCCGAAGTTCCCCGTCATCTCGAGCCCGGCGAGGAACACCGTCTGCTGCGTCGTCGCCACGAACATCCCCGGCGCGACCATGGTGAGGGCGGAGCCGTCCTTCTTCGAGGTGACGTACGGGCCTGCCATGCCGATCGCGATGGCCTGGTCCCCGGCGCCGAGCTCGATGGAGTCGCCCTGGGGGATGTTGATGGGCTGTCCCGCGAGGCGCGCACCCTGCGCGGTGGAGACGACCTTCCATCGCAGCCCCTCGGGCGTGCCGTCGGACTCGAACGTCGCGAAGCTGCGCACCTCGTCGATGGTCAGCGGGAGCGGATCGAACTTGACGTCGGTGAGCACGGCACTGAGCACGCCGCGGATCACGTCACCCTGTTGCTGGAGATGCACCTCCATGACGCCGTGCCCCGCCCCCGGGAACGCCGGGTCGAGGTTCGGGTCGAGGTTGCACTGGAAGCACTCCGAGTAGTCGATCGTCTCCGGCACCGTGTAGGAGTGGGAGAGGTGGTGCGAGTAGTCGGTCCCGGCCTCCGCATCCTCCGTCGTCGGGTAACAGCGCTCCTCGTAGTTCGCCTGGTTGGTGAAGGCGTCGGTCTCCGTGTGGCCGTCCTGGTTGCTGTTCCAGGGCGGGGTCCCGAGGTCCACGTACTGCTCCGATGCGATACCGCTCGACGCGACCACATCGCCCTCCCGGCCCATCGATCCCTGCGCGAAGTACCGGTTCAGCCGGACCGCGCTGGATTGCGGGACGCCGGTCCCGGAGGGGTTCTGACCGGCTCCGTCACCGGCGGCGCCGGAGATGCCCTCGTCGTTCTCCGGAGGCTGCGCGTCGGACGGCTGCCGCGATCGGCCGAACGCGACCTTCGGCGGGCAGTTGGGCTTGTGGTTGTACCCGACGCACTTGTACTTCTCCGTCTTCGGATCGCACTTCGGCGAACCCTGCACCACGGGCTGAGGGATGGACACCTTGTACGCGTAGGCGCGCGCGTCGGGGATCTGGAACGTGAGCTGCGCCTGGGCGGCATGCGCCGTGCCGCCCCAGCCGATGGCAGCACTGAGCGCGGCCACGATGGTGACGACGGGCACGACCGCGAGGCGCCTGGTCACGGATCAGGTCTCCGTCAGGGTCGTCGGGATGTGGAGGTCCTGCAGCGTCAGGAACCCGTGGGTGATGTCGTCGAAGTACGGCGCGCCGTTGTTGCCGGTGAACTTGATGAGCCACACGCCCGCCCCGCCGAAGTGGTCCTGCGGCGACATGGTGATGACCGGCCCGATGCCCGCGTCCCAGTGGTTGAGATGAGCCAGCGTGTTGCGGAACGCCCCGGCCGACAGGTCCGGCCCGGTCATGCCGAGCCATAAGCCCAGGCCGCCGGTGATGGCCTCCGGACCGTAGGTCAGGATGTCCTCCGGGTAGCTGCTCAGGTACTGGTTGTAGGTGTCCTGCAGCGCCTTCACGGCCGGGTACTTCACGGCGCTGGCCCATGGGATGCAGGGAAGTGCCTGGCAGTCGGTGATCGCGCCGGCGCAGGCGTCGGTGCAGATCTTCGCCAGGCTCTCGATCCAGTCGGAGCTCACGCCGTCCCACGTGACCCGGTTGTCGGCGCCGCGCCAGCCCTGGTTCTTCGCGGACAGCGCGCCGAACACGAGATTCAGCGCGTCCGAGACCATCACGGCGTCGGGCTGCGCGGTGGCGCCGTAGCAGGTTCGCAGCGCCGCGACCTGGGCATCCTCGCCGCTCGAGGCGTCCTGGGCCCGCTTGTACTGGATGCACCCGTCAGGGATCGGGTGCTTCAGGTAGCTCGCCACGTTCTGGATGACCTTGACGATGGTGTCCTTCACCGACGGGTCGGACAGGATCGCGAGGTGCGTCTTGTGTTCCACCTCGATCTCGTAGGCGGTGTGGATGGCGGCCTCGACGTTGGGGTTCGTCCCGGGCGCGTAGTTCCACGGCGCGAGCTCGGGGCCGACGCCGGAGAAGAAGCACCACACCGCGGGCACGCCCCTCGAGTTCTGGTACTGGACGGCGGCTCCCATCAGGTTCGATTCGAGATAGCAGTCGCGGACCAGGAACACGTGCTCGACGTCGATGAGGCGGCGCATGCCGGCCAGCGCCTCCTCCGGCGTGTTGTCCTGCAGCGAGAAGACCTTGAGCGAGATGTGGCGACCGAAGACGCCGTCGCGGGACGGGCATCCCCAGTCGACGTCGGCGTACGGGCCCGCGATGTGCGTCTGCTGGTTGAGCGTGGCGTCCACCGCCACCTGCATGACGTGGTACGTCTGCGAGCCGAGCGGCTTCAACGAGCCGGTGAGCGGGATGATCGTGCCGAGCGTCAGCGAGTCCTCGGTGAAGCCGTGGGCCGGATCCGAGTTCGTGGCGCACTTGCTCGGCGCGGACGTCCCCGTGCCGGTGGTGGTCGTGCCTCCGCCGGTGGTGCCGCCCCCGCCCGACGTCGAGCCGCCGCCGGTCGAGGTCGAGGAGCCGCCGCTGCCGGTGGCGCCGACGTTGACGGAGGTGGATCCACCCTTCGAGAGCGACTCCGCCTTCTTCTGCTCCTGCTTCGCCTCCTTCTGCAGCTCCTGGCGATTCGCCGCGGGGTTCGCAGCCTCCGTCTGCACGAGCACCGTCCGTCCGCACGCGGCGGCGACGAAGGCGAAGAGCACGAGGATGGCGAGTCGTCGAGGTGTCATTCGGTCAACCCCCTCATCAGATCGATCTGTCGCAGGGCGCCGACGAGAAGCCCGAGGAACACGAGGACGGCGGCGAGGAGCATGAGCCACGCGCCCCACGTGAACCCGGCGTTGTAGGAGAGGAAGTTCGGGTCCTGCCGCGCGGCGTCGACGATCGAGCCTGTTCGCGCGTTCAGGCTGACGAGCCGCGCCAGGAGCGCCGCGAACAGCGCCAGCGCCGACCCCTCGAGGGCGAACCGTGGCAGCACGTCACGGATCAACACCACGGCCGCGATGAACACGGTGACTGCCGCGAAGATGGCGATGGCCTTGCCGGAGGGCTCGGTGTAGCCCCAGAGCGTCCCGGCCGGCTGCGGCGCGAGCCCCTCGCTCTTGAGCTCCACGGCGCGGAGCCACGTGCCGAGGCCGCCGATGACGGCCAGCATCCCGCCGGAGGCGACGAGGATCGAGGCAGTTCTGAGGGGGAACGTGCGGTAGGTCTCACCGCGTTCGGGCGAACCGAAATCAGGCTTCGACCAGGCGAAACCAGTACGGTCGGTGACAGGGGCCTCTGCCATCAGCGCTTCCCGGCTCGGTCTGCTGCTGCGGAGCAGCCTTCTACCCTGGGTCCTCGTTCGTCAAACGCCTCGTCAGCGCTCGTCCCCGTTGGACTCGGCGCCGGCTCGGATCGTTCCCTCCACCTCTCTGGCGCGCGCCCGGTCCACCCCGGCCAGGGCGGCCGCTGCCTCCGCCTCCTCCGAGAGGCCACGGCGCTCGTCGAGCACACGCGCGTGGTCCTCGTCCTGGGCGATGAGCTCCTCGGGATTGAGCTCGGAGAACGAGATGACGCCCATCTCCTCGTACGCCCGCTGGACCTTCTCCCCCCACAGCCCGATGTCCTTGACCGTGGGGACGATCCGGGTGAACAGGAGCTTCTGGAACACCTTCATCATCTCGGAGTTCTCGACGAACTCGAGGCATCGGGAGACGTCGAAGCCGAGCGTCTCCCACACCTCCACGCCACGGATGCGATCGCGCATCAGATAGGAGGCCTCCACCACGAACTCCTCGCGCTCGTCGCGCTCCGCCTGTGTGAGCTGCGGGTAGTAGTCCTTGAGCGCGAGCCGGCCGAACGCGACGTGCCGGGCCTCGTCCTGCATCACATAGGTGTTGACCGCCTTGGCCAGCGGCTCCAGTGAGTAGTCCCGGATGAGCGCGAACGCCGCGAGCGCCAGCCCCTCGATGATGACCTGCATGCCGAGATAGGTCATGTCCCACCGCTCGTCGGCGATGACGTCGTTGAGGAGGGCCTTGAGGCTCTTGTTGATCGGATAGGCGAGCTCGATCTTCTCGCGCAGGTACTTCGAGTACATCTCGACGTGGCGCGCTTCGTCCATGACCTGGGTGGCGGCGTAGAACTTGGCGTCGATGTCGGGGACGGTCTGCACGATCTTGGAGGCGCAGATGAGCGCCCCCTGCTCACCGTGGAGGAACTGCGAGTTCAGCCAGGCCTGCATGTGGTGGCGGAGCTCTTTGCGCCCCTTCTCGTCGAGCGCCTCCCACATGTCGGACCCGTAGATCGCGATCTGGGAGTCGGGCGCGTTCTCGCCGGAGCCCGGATCGACCTCGATCGACCAGTCGATGCGGGTCTGCGCGTTCCACTGCTTGTCCTTGCCCTTCTCGTACAGGTTGAGCAGGCGGTCCCGGGCCTCGTCGTACTCCCAGTTGAAGAGGGTGGTGGAGCCGGAGGGCACCTCCCACTTGGTCTGCTCGACCGGCAGCGCGTAGAACCGGGTGCTCACGGACAAGACGATACGCCGCTTCGCGCGAGCGCGCGTTCGGGCGCAAGATGGGTGTTTCGCCGGTCAGGAGGTCTCGAGATGGAGTACCGCACGCTGGGACGAACGGGGGTCAAGGTCAGCGCGCACTGCCTGGGCGCGATGATGTTCGGGGAGTGGGGCAACACCGACGAGGACGAGTGCGTCCGGATGGTGGATCGCGCCCTCGACGCCGGGATCAACTTCATCGACACCGCGGACGTCTACAGCGCCGGGCGATCGGAGGAGATCGTCGCCAAGGCCCTGGCCGGCAAGCGCGACGACGTCGTGCTCGCCACGAAGGTGCACGGGCAGATGGGGCCGGGGCTGAACGAGCAGGGGAACACTCGGCTCTGGATCCAGCGCGAGGTGGAGGCCTCGCTGCGGCGGCTGCAGACCGATCACATCGACCTGTACCAGATCCATCGTCCCGAGTTCGACACCGACATCGAGGAGACGCTTGGCGCTCTCACCGATCTGGTGCACCAGGGGAAGGTGCGGTATCTCGGC